>JAXDMI010000216.1:0-14907 GCA_034666145.1 Myxococcales bacterium
TGACGATGGAGGAGCTCGAGAAGCGCTATCTCCTGCGCGTCTTCAAGCTCGTCGGGAACAACAAGTCGCGCGCCGCCGAGGTCCTCGGGATCGACCGACGCACGATGTACCGGAAGCTCGAACGCTACGCGGCGCTCGACGGCACCGACGCTCCCGCGGCCGACGCCGAGCACGCCGCGCCAGCGGCTCCCGCCGCCGATGCCGCCGCAGCTGACGCGGGCGTCGACGACGTGTCCGGCGCCGCGATTCCGTCCTGAAGTGAGGTAACCTCGGCTCGCCGATGCGCAGGCGAGTCACCCTCGGACAGCTCTTCACGGGAGCGACGATCGCCATCGCGATCGTCGTCATCACCGCGTTCACGCTCTTCGTCCGCGCATCGCACGCCTCGATCCTCCGATCCTCGCAAGAGCAGCAGCGTCTCGTCG
Source organism: Myxococcales bacterium (assembly GCA_034666145.1). Classification (GTDB taxonomy): domain Bacteria; phylum Myxococcota_A; class Polyangia; order Polyangiales; family Polyangiaceae; genus Labilithrix. The sequence goes on from JAXDMI010000216.1 coordinate 426, forward strand.
CCGGCCGCGTCGAGGCGCGCGTCGTTCGCGAGCTCGGTCGCGCTCAGCGCGTCCTCGAGAACGTGGAGCGCGGCATTCGCACGGGCGCGCTCGACATCGACGATCAGACGGACCTCGAACAGTCGCTCTTCACGCGGATGGTCGACGAGTCGCATCTCGAGGAGGTGACGTTCACCCGCGCCAACCTCCTGAAGTACGACGAAGGCGAGGCGGTGCTCGCGGAGGGCGGCCGCTGGGAGCTCTCCGTCTATCGCAGCGCGAGCGGTGGCCTCGTCACGAAGACGACGCGACGCGGCAGCGACGGAAAGTACGTCGTGTCGACGCGCGATCGCGGGAAGGACCCGATGTTCGGAGCGGCCGCCTTCCACGCCGACGGCACCGCGCCGGATCCCACGACGAACCTCACGTTCTCGCAGGCAGCGACGGAGGGGCTCCGCGGCACGGCCATCTGGAGCGATCTGCACTGGTCCGAGCTGGACCACGCCCTTCCACAGCGCGAACGGCGCGTCGTCGTCAGCGTGCAGAAGGCGGTCGACGACGCGGCCGGCAAGTTCCTCGGCGTCGTGCGCGTCGGCATCGTCACGAACGAGCTCGATGCCATCGCGCGCGTCCAGTCCGACGCGGGAGACTCCGAGAACGTCCAGCGCATCGCGCTCCTCGCCACCGCGCCGAAGCACGGCGCACCGCGGCTCGTGGCGCGCATCAATCCGTCGGACCGCATGGTCACCGAGGACGACGAGATCCGCGTCGTCTCCGATCGACCGCCGCCGGAGATCCGGGAGCTCCTCAAGAGCGCCGTGGTGCGCGATCTCGATCGCGCGCATCCCAACGCCGAGGGGTCGCTCGTCGTCGACGGCGAGCCGTGGCTGGCGACACTTCGCGAGATCGAGCTCGGCGAGGGGGGCACGTCGGGATGGATGGTCGCGATCCTCGCGCCGGAGTCGCGGTACACCGCCGATCTCGCGGCATTCGAGCGCAGGATCATCACGACGTTCGCGATCACGATCGGTGCGCTCCTCGCCATCGGCGCCGCCACCGTCTTCGCCCTGCGACGCGGCCTCGAGCGCGTCACGGGCGCCACGACGCGCATGCGCGGCTTCGACTTCCAACCCGCCGGCCATCACAGCGCGATCAAGGACATCGACGAGGTGATGTACGGCCTCGAACGCGCGAAGACCGTCGTGCGCGCGATGGGGAAATTCGTGCCGATCGACCTCGTCCGGCGCCTGTACGAACGGAACGAGGAGCCGGAGCTCGGCGGCGAGATGCAGGACGTCGCGCTCATGTTCACGGACATCGAGGGCTTCACGACGCTCGCCGAGAAGCTGCCGCCAGACGTCCTCGCGAAGCGGCTCGGCGATTACCTCGCGGCGATGACCGGCGCCATCGAGTCCACCGGCGGCACCATCGACAAGTACATCGGTGATGCGGTCATGGCGATCTGGAACGCGCCCACGCGCGTCGAGCACTACGGCGTCCAGGCGTGTCGCGCGACGCTCGCGTGCATGAAGGCGACGAAGGAGCTCTACGCTTCGAGCGCCTGGTCGGGCCTGCCGGCGCTCCACACCCGCTTCGGCATCCACGAGGCGCGCGTCATGGTCGGCAACTTCGGAGCGCCGACGCGGCTCACGTACACCGCGCTCGGCGACGGCGTGAACCTCGCGGCGCGTCTCGAGCCGCTCTGCAAGCAATACGGCGTGAGTACGCTGGTGAGCGAAGCGATCGTCGAGCACGCGAAGGACGAGTTCGTGTTCCGTCGCATCGACCGCGTCGCGGTGAAGGGCAAGACCGAGGGCATCGACGTCTACGAGCTGCTCGGTGCGAAGGGTGAGGCCATCGACGAGCTGGAACGCGCGCGTCGCTACGAAGAAGCGTTCGACGCGTATCTCGAGCGGGACTTCGAGCGCGCCATCACGCTCGTCCAGCCGGACGCCGCCGTCGATCCGCCGAGCGCGGTCCTCGTCGAGCGCTGCCGGCAGCTCGTGGAGAATCCGCCGCCTCCGACGTGGAAGGGCGTGCACGTCGCATCGACGAAGTGAGCCAAATGGACGAGCAGGATTCTCGCGACGCGCTCAGGCGTCGGGCGCGCGGCCGTATTTCTTCGCGAGCAAGTGATCGACCGAGATCGACCCCGGTCCCAGGATCGCGATCATGAGGAGGAGGAAGAGATACGTCGTCTCCTCGAACGCGATGAAATCGAAGAAGCCGTGGATGTCGCCGCGCTTTGCGGTGAGGATCGCGACGGTCATGCTCACGATGAGCGGGATGGTCGCGAGCCGCGTGAACAGCCCGATCACGAGCGCCGCGCCGCAGAGGAGCTCGCTCCATCCCACGAGCACCGCGTTGAAGCCCGGAGCCGGGATGTGAAGCGACGTGAAGAACTCGGTCACCTTCTCGACGTTGTGGACCTTGCCCCAACCGGTCGACAGGAACACGAGGCCGACGGCGAGCCGGCCCAGCAGCAGCGCGACGCCTTTGAGCCGCCCCAGCCGCGCCACCGCCTCGTCACGAGCGACCAGCGCGCGGTCGATGATTCCCTTCGCCATTTGGCTATCCTGCTCCCTCGGCCATCCGCAGCCCCTCCGCCGAAGCACGGCTCATGACGACGATACGCAACAACGCGCACGACAACGAGCGATACGTCATCGCGCGGCGGTCGTGTGCGCTCGTCCCGCTCGTCGCGCTCGTCGCGCTGCTCGGATCGTCCTGCGGCGGCAACGCGATGCCGCCGCCGCGCGCCACGGCGTCGCAGGTGCCGCTCGCCCGCGGCGCGCCCAGGACGAGCGGCGGCGACGAAGCCGTCGCGTGGAGCTACGAGGTGACCGTCGACCCATCGCTCGATCTCGACGTGCGCGCCACATTCCACGGCCCCGTCACCGGGCCGCTCGTGGTCGACCGCGCGGCGACGCGCTTCGTCTCGTCGATCGAGGTCGCGGAGGGCAACCGCTGGCGCAAGACCGACCTGAACGACCGGCAATGGGCAACGGCATGCGCCTCGACGTGCACGCTCCGCTATCACTTCCGCCTCCGCGAGGCCGCGAAGGCACTCGGTGACGTCGACACGGCGATCCTCGCGGGCGGTGCGATCTTCGCGCCGCCTTCGACGTGGCTCGTGCGGCCGTCGGACGAGCGGGCGGGCGGTCGCTATCGCTTCCACGTCGTCACGCCGCCGCGCGTTCGCTTCGCCACCGGGATTCGCGCCGCGGCGGGCGCGGCGGGCCCGATGGGCGACACGTACGAAGCTCGCATCGACTCGCTCGACGAGGCGGCATTCTCGGCGTTCGGTGCGCTGCGCGTGGGACACCTCGCCGATCCCGCCGTCGAGCAGGCCATCGCGCCCGAGGTGCGTCTCCCCGACGACGTGCTCACGCGGTGGCTGAAGTCCGAGGTCAATGCGATCGCGACCTACTTCGCGCACCCGCCGGACGGCCACGCGGTGCTCTTCATAGCGCCGGGGAAATCCGAGGACACGGGCGGCAAGACGCTCGGCGGCGGCGGCGCATCGCTCCTCGTTCGCCTTGGTGAGAAGAAGCTCACCGCGCGCGATCTCGAGGACGACTGGGTGGTCGCCCACGAGCTGGTCCACGTCACGTTTCCCGATCTCGATCGTCGCTACACGTGGTTCTCCGAAGGCCTCGCCACCTACGTCGAGCCGATCGCGCGCGAGCACGTGGGCCTCGTGAAGCGCGAGAAGGTCTGGACCGACATGCTCGAAGGCTTGCCCCAAGGCCTGCCGGGACCGAACGACGGCGGCCTCGACGGCACGCGGGAGTGGGGCCGCACATACTGGGGCGGCGCGCTCTACTTCTTCCTCGCGGACGTCCGCATTCGCGAGCAGACGAAGGGCGCGAAGGGCCTCGAGGACGCGCTACGCGCCGTGGTCGCGGCCGGCGGCAACGTCGAGACGATGTGGCCGCTCGCGAAGGTGCTCGACGTCGGCGACGCCGCCACCGGCACCCGAGTGCTCCACGAGCTCTACGACGAGGTCGGCACGAAGCGCGGCAACGTCGATCTCGACGCGCTGTTCGAGAAGCTCGGCGTGCGCCTCGAAGGAAGCTCGGTGCGCTTCGACGATCGCGCCCCGCTCGCCGCCATCCGCGACGCGATCTTGCCGGCGCTCGCGAAGAAGTGATCGCTCAGTCTCCGCCGCCCTCGAATGCGGCGGGCTTGACGCGGACGTTCGAGTGGTCGGCGAGCTCGACGAGGCCGGCCTTCGCGCCGCGGGGCTTCGAGACCTGCGAGGCCTTGCAGTAGTGGACCTCGACCTTGCTCGCGCTCCGCGACTTCGAGTACCAGGCCGCGAGCGAGGCGGCGCGTTCGATGACCGACTTCGGCAATGCGGCCTTCTGCGGATTGCGAACGACGACGTGGCTGCCGGGCGTGCCGTCGCCGACGTGCAGCCAGAGGTCCTCGGGCTGCGCCACGTCGAACGTGAGGACGTCGTTGTCGTCCTCGCCGCGACCGACGAGGATCTCGAAACCTTCGAAGACGAATGTGCGGTACGGACGTCCTTTGCTGGCCATGTCGGGGAGCGATCCTTTCAGGTCTTGCGGTCGAGAAACGCCTGCACCTCGGCGAGCTCGAGATGCACGAGAACGGCGATGACGTCGCCGGGCTTCGCGTCTTGGAAGGCACGCTCGAGCGCATCGACCTCGGAGAGCGCCACCGCGAACGAGTCCGCGGGCAGGCCCAGCTCGAGGAACGAGCGTCGATAGAGCGCGGGCACGTCGCCGGGCTGCCGTCCGCGGAGGTACTCGCCGAGCTCGCGGACGAAGACGCGATCGGGGCGAGCCTCGGCGAGGCTGCGCGCGACGTCGATGATCTCCTGGTCACTGCGATCGCCGGGGCTGCCGGTGACGACGGTGAGCCTCCCCTGCCCGCTCGCCCCGACGCCCGTGTTGCCGGTCTTTCGCAGCGAGCCGACGAGCTGCATGACGGCGCGCACGCCTTCGGGGTTGTGACCGAAGTCGAGCAGCACCGTGACGCCGCGGCGCACGACGACCTGTCCGCGTCCCGGATTGTCGTGCATGCCGAAGGCACGCAAACCGCCATGAATTGCGGTCGATCCGAGATCGAGCGCCTGTGCCACGGCGACCGCGCCGAGCACGTTCTCGACGTTGTATCGCGCTGCGCCGCCGAAGGTGATCGGTAGCTCGTCGACCCGCGCGACGACCTCCTCGGAGCTCGCGCCATTGCCCCTCGCCGCGACGATGTCACCCGCTCGCGTGAAGACGGCGCGGCCGCCCCGAGCGCGATGCTCGGCGATGACGGCGCGTGCGGCAGCGGCCGACGCGCCGCTCGGGCCTTCGAGGTCGGCGAAGAACGTCACGTTGCACGCGAGCTCGCTCGCGAGCGCCACGAGGCGCGGATCCCGCGCGTTCAACGCCGCCGTGCCGCTCGGTCGCACGGCCTTCGCGACGACGCCTTTCACGTCCGCCATCGCGTCGACGTCGTCGATCCCGTAGAGGCCGATGTGGTCGTCGCTGACGTTGGTGATGAGCGCGGCATCGCACGTGTCGACGGCGAGCCCACGGCGGAGGATGCCCCCGCGCGCCGTCTCGAGCACCGCGAGGTCGACGTCGGCGCGACGGAGCACGATGCGAGCCGCGGCAGGACCGGTCCAGTCGCCGTCCTCGAGGAGCTCGCTGCCCACGGTGATCCCGTCCGTCGAGGTGGTGCCGACGCGCAAGCCTGCCTCGGTGGCGATGCGCGCGAGGAGGCGCGACGACGTGGTCTTGCCGTTGGTCCCCGTGACCAGCACCGTCGGAATCGAGCCGAGCGAATCCCACGCGACGCCCGCTACGTCGGGCATGTCGGCCTTCGGGAACGTCTTCGATTGCTTCCCGGTCCCGAGGCTCACGACGTCGTCGTCCCACAAGAGCGGAACGTCGCGACGGCGCGCCTCTGCCGCGAGCGCGACGAGACGCGGGTTGTGATCGCGCGCGAGCATCTCGGCGATGGCAGCGCGGTTCGGCTCGATGGATCGCGCCGGTCGCGACGCCATCACCTCCGCCGCGCTCTCCGCGGCCCACTCGCTCATCTCTGCGCACGCGAGCATGGTGTCGACCGGCGCCTCGTACGCGAACACGGCGCCGCCCTGATGGAGTCGCGTCAGCATCGTCACGTCGCCGACCAGGCCGAACGCGGCGCGCATGCGAAGGAGCTCGGCGCGATACGCCTCGAGCGCAGCATCTGCGCTCTCCGACGGGTCGAGCGCGATCTCCACGATCACGAGCGGAGCACGTGCGAGATGATTCGGTCCCGTGAGGCGACGAGCGTCGACGAGTCTCATGCAGCGGTGATGCTCAACGGAGGCTCAGTCGTCCTGCTCGCGGGCGAGACGAACGCCGCGCTCGTCCTCGATGACGAGCGCGCCGTCGAGAACAACGTCAGTACCGGCATCTTCGCCGCGCGGGAGCGCCATCATGGGCGCGCTCTTCTGAGCGGGCGGCGGGACCGACCCCGGCTTCTCGTCGGACGGCTTGAAGTAGATGACCTGCTTCCAGCTCCGCGAAATCTTGTCGGCGAAGACGAGGAGGAGGTCGCCGCGCTTGCTGCTCTCGAGCGCGGCCTGGATGGCCGCCTGCTCGTCGGGGATCACGGTGAGGTGCTCGCGCGGATAACCGACCTCGAGGAGCTCGGCCTCCATCATGCGCGGCACCTCGTCGGGACCGCGGCCGCGGAGGTCGTCGTCCCGGCGCACGATGATCCGATCGAAGGACTTCGCGGCGATCCGCGCGATGGCCTTGATGTCCTCGTCGCGGCGATCGCCGGGGGCCGAGAGCACGCACGTGCGGCGCCCATTGCACTCGAGGCGCTGCACGAGATCGGCCATGGCCTGCACGGCGGCCGGGTTGTGGCCGTAGTCGAGGATGACCTTGAAGGGCAGCTCGGTGAACACGTTGGTGCGTCCCGGCACCTGGAAATACGAGGTATCGAAGGTGCGGAGGCCCTGGCGGATGTTCTCGACCTTCACGCCCATCGCGTAGGCCATGACCGCCGCGAACATTGCATTCTGCACGTTGTGCATCGCCTTCCCCTCGATGGTCGCGGGGATGAGATGCGTCCAGAGCAACGGGAGGTGCGCGCCCTTGTCGTAGAGCGTGATCATGTGGCCGTTGATGCCCTCTTCGAGGACGGCAGCGAGCCCGCCCGCGCGGAGGTGCTTGCGCACGAGATCATGACGCGGGTTCATCGTGACGTAGGCGATGCGCGCGGCCTTCGTGTGGTCGGCCATGCGGAGGCAGTGGAGGTCGTCGGCGTTGAGCACGGCGCAGTCGCGCGCCACCTCGACGACGATGCGCTTCACTTCGGCGAGGTGCTCGAGCGTCTCGACGCCCTTCATGCCGAGGTGATCGGCGCTCACGTTCACGACCGCGCCGACGTCGCACGTGCGGTAGCCCATGCCGGCGCGGAGGAGGCCGCCACGCGCCGTCTCGAGGACGGCGAGATCGACGGCGGGATCGTGGAGGACCATCTGCGCCGACTTCGGGCCGGTCATGTCGCCGGCCACGGTGCGCTCGCCGTCGATGTAGACGCCGTCGGTGGTGGCGAGGCCGACGGTGCGGCCGTTCATCTTGTGGATGTGCGCGAGCATGCGCGCGGTGGTGGTCTTGCCGTTGGTGCCGGTGACCGCCGCGATCGGGATGCGGGACGGCGTGCCGCTCGGGAAGAGCATGTCCATCACGGGACCGGCGACGTCGCGCGGCTTACCCTCGGTGGGCGCGACGTGCATGCGGAAGCCGGGCGCGGCGTTCACCTCGCAGATGCCGCCGCCCACTTCGCGATGGCTCTGGCTGATGTCCGACGTGATGAAGTCGACGCCGCAGACGTCGAGGCCGATGGCGTTGGCGGCGCGGATGGCCATCTCGCGGTTGTCGGGATGGACGACGTCGGTGAGATCGATGGCGGTGCCGCCGGTGGAGAGGTTGCCGGTCCCGCGCAGGAAGAAGATCTCGCCTTCGGGGAGCACCGTCTCGCGGCTCACGCTCTTCATCGCCATGAGGCGATCGGCCTGGGGATCCAGCTCGATGCGCGTGAGCACCTTCTCGTGCCCGATGCCGCGCCGCGGGTCGCTGTTCACGATGTCGACGAGCTGGGCGATGGTGCTCTTGCCGTCGCCGACGACGTGACCAGGAACGCGCTTGGCGACGGCGATGAGCTGGCCGCCGATGACGAGCATGCGATGGTCGAAGCCCGCGAGGAAGTTCTCCACCACGATGCTGCGCGCGTGCTCGCGGGCCTTCTCGAAGGCGGCGCGGACCTCGTCGCCGTTCTTGAGATCGAGAGAGACGCCGCGACCGTGGTTGGCGTCGAGCGGCTTCACGACGACGGGATAACCGAGGCGCTCGGCGGCGGTGGCCGCGGCCTCGGCGGTGCGAACGACGCGCTGGCGCGGGACCGGAAGACCGAGCTCACCGAGGATGCGGTTCGTCTCTTCCTTGTCGGAGGCGATCTCCACGGCGATGTGGCGCGTCTCGGAGGTGACCGTCGCCTGGATGCGCTTCTGGTACTTGCCCTGTCCGAACTGCACGAGGCTGTAGTCGTTGAGGCGCATCCACGGGATGTCGCGCGCCTCGGCGGCGCGCACGAGCGCTCCGGTCGACGGTCCGAGCTGGCGGCGCTGCGCGAAGTCGATGAGCTCGACGAGCTCCGTCGCGAAGTCGAACGCGGGCGCCGCCGGATCGCCGTCGGCAGCGGCCTTGCCCTCCTTGGGGCGCAGGTCGGCGGGCAAGAGATGATGGATGAGCCGCAGCGCGAGGTTGCTCGCGGCCTCGCCGACGCGCTCCTCTTCGTACTCGAAGACCACGTGATAGAGACCGGGCGCGCCCTCGCTGCGCGTCTTGCCGAAGACCACGTTGGCGCCGGTGAGCTGCTGGAGCTCGATGGCGACGTGCTCGAGCACGTGACCAAGCCAGGTGCCGCCGTCCTCTTGCAGACGACGGACAAACCCGCCCTCGCTCTCGAACGAGCACGTGTGCGTGCGCAGGCTCGGGATGGCGGCGAGCAGGCCGTCATTGAAGCCGGGGATCTTCGCGCTCGGCCACGACTCGAGCATGCCGAGATCGACGGTGAGACGCATCACCGGGAAGTGCGCGTAGAGGCTGGGGCCGCGGTAGACGCGTCGCTCGAGGAGCTCCATGAAATGCCTTCTTTACTGGGGAGAGCGAGCGGGTCAGTGCCCGTGCTGTGCGGGCGCGGGCGCCGGCGCCGGCTCTGCGCGGCGCGTCTCGAGGTCGAACGTGCCGCCGTCGACGAGCACGTGGAGGCGGACGTTCGTCATGCAGACGGGACGGCCCTCCTTCGTCTCGGCGATCGAAGAGTGCGATAGCTCGGAGGCATCGACGATGGTGATCGCGCCGTTGCCGACGACGGTGAGCTTCTTCTTGTCGTCGATGAAGGCGGCCGTGTCCTCGTCGAGACCGACGCCGACCGCGAAGGGATTGTAAGCGAGCGCAGTGAGCAGGCGGCCGAGGCGGTCGCGCTGCCGGAAGTGCTGATCGATCATGATGCGGTTCGTGAGCCCGAACCCAGGGACGAGCGTGACGCGACCGGCATGGGGAGTGTGGCCCTCGGCGCCGAACGCGATCATGTGCTCGCTGAGGATGGCCGCGCCTGCGCTCGTGCCGCCCACCGTGACGCCGCGCGCGTTGGCGCGACGGATGGCCTTCGCGACCGGCGTGCCGCCGAGGATGGTGGTGAGGCGGAGCTGGTTACCGCCGGTGATGAAGATGGCGTCGGCCTTCTCGATGTAGTCGAGCCACTCGCGCTTGCCGGCGTCGTCGCGCGTGGCGAACGGGAGCGACTTGGCCTCGTCGGCGCCGAGCTTGCGGAAGAGCTTCTCGTAGCGCTTGCCCGTGTCCTCGAGCGTGGAGGCGGTGGGGATGATGACGATGCGCGTCGACTTGCCGCCGGACACCTCGATGAAACGACGAAGGACGTTGGCCGCGCCCTCCTTGTCCTCGGCGCCGCCGATGGGCACGATGAAGCCGCGCTTCTTGTCCGCTTCGATCTTGGCGGGGCTCATGTTGCTGCTGCCTCGACACGCTGCGTGATACCCGACGGGGTGAACATTCCGGTGACGACCGCCTTGCCGCCGCGGACGTGGAATCGCCCGCGGGCCATGACGTCGCGTATGCGGTGGTTTGCGTCAAGCACCACGAGGTCGGCATCGCCTCCCACGGTGATGCGGCCCTTCCCGGGGAGGCGCAGAACTGCCGCGACGTTGGACGTGAAGACCGGCAACACGTCCTCGAGCTTCGAGCCGCTCCCGAGGAGCTCACGCAGCGCGTCGGCGAGCGCCGCGGGCTTCCCCACGTCCATCGCGACGATGCGGTGGTCCGCGTCGTACGTGGGAAGACAGCCGCCGCCGTCCGAGCTGCACGTGAGGCGATCGCGGGGAGCGCTGGATTCCAGGTACTTCCTGATCGCGTCGGGCGCGGAGAACGCGTCCTCGCCGTCCTCGACGGGGAACGCGGTCACGTCGATGGTCACGCCGCGCGCTGCGAGCTCGAGCGACTCCGCGAAGAGTCGCTTGTTGCGGTTCACATGTGTGGGATGGAACACGCTGGGCGGCAGCTCGGTCTCCGCGATGGCGCGACGGACGAGGTCGAGGCCGCGCGGGCCGTCTCCGAGGTGGAGATGGAGGACGCCGGCCTTGCCGCTCATCATCCCCGCGACATGGCAGTCGGCAGCGAGGCGCACGAGCTCGTCGAACGTCGGCTGCGAAGAGCGATGATCGCTGATGGCCACCTCGCCGACGCCGAGGATGGGGTCGACGAACACGATGTCCGACCGGACCGAGCCCGTGAGCGTGATGGGCGGCACCTCGTAGCTGCCGGTCCAGCACCATGCCGAGAGACCCTCGGAGCGGAGCGCGAGCGTGGCGGCGACCAGCGAGGCGACGTTGCGCGTGGTGCCGTCGGTGCCGAGGACGCCGACGCAGCTCGTGATGCCGCCGAGCGTGAGCGCGGACAACGGCACGCTCGGCACGCGTGAAGCGGGGCCGGACTCGCCGCCGCCGCCGGTGACGTGGACGTGGGAATCGACGAGGCCGGGGATGACGCGGGCGCCTCCCAGGTCGATGACCTCGCAGAGGCCCGGGCCGACGAGTGCCTCGACGCCCGCGGCATCGAGGGAGCGCTCGAGCGCCAGGATGGTTCCCCCCATCGTGCCGGTGCCGACCAGCACGTCATGACGACCGCGCGCACCCGGATCGTAAATCTCGGCATTTCGCAGCAGCGTGAGCGTCGGCGGCACCGTCCCGGTGTAGTCGAGGTGCGCCGCGAAATCACCGCGAATTGGCGGAGATTACCGCGAAACAGCGAGCCCGTCGGCCACGCGACGAACCAGCTCCGCCGCGTCTTTCCCGTCGATTCGCTCGCCACGAAGCTCCACGGCGAGCCTCTCCCCTCCCCGGATCACGATGGCGATGAGGCCGGCGCGCGCGCACGTCTCCGCCGCGAAGGCGTCCGCCCACGCTTGCTCGTTGGCGTCGAGCACCGTCGCGACCTGCCCGCGATCGAAGAGCTCGCGCTCCAGGAGGAACGCGAGCTCGCGCGCGCTCGCCAGCGATGCGCCGAAGACGCGCACCACCGCCCCCGACTGGCCGAGGCGATCGCGACGCTCCTTCGCGCTCACCTGCGTGCGCGGTCCGTTCGCGACGCGCGTATCGGTCGCGCCGCCGGCGTCGCCGCCATCACCGGCATCGCCACGAAGCGTGGTCGAAGCGCCGGCGATCATGCCCGCCGCCACGGTGTCGTTCGTCACCGAGTCGATGAGGATGAACGCGCCCGTGCCTCGATTGACCCGGTACGGATCGAAGAAGATCGGCGCGCGGCAACGGACTCGAACGCGGCCGATGTCGTTCAACGCGAGGATCTTCGCCGGCGCGGCCTCGAGCGTCTCGGGATCGACACCGTGCAGCTCCCCGCCGGGTATCACGAGGCGCGTCACCTCGATGGCGGCGCGGACCGTGCGGGTCGTGTGCTTGAGGAGGTACGTCTTGCCGGGATCGAGGGCGCGCTCGCTCATCCACACGAGGTCGGCCTCGAGGTCGGTGGCGGAGCGCGGCAGATCACTCTCGTGCGCGAGCATGTCGCCGCGGCTCACGTCGATCTCGTCGGCCAATCGCAGCGCGATGCTCATCGGCGCGCGCGCCGAACCGACGTCGCGACCGTCGACGTCGACGCCGACCACGCGCGTCTTCTTGCCGGACGGGAGCGCGACGATCTCGTCGCCCGTGCGAACGGTGCCGCTCACGATCTGTCCGGCAAAACCGCGATAATCGAGGCCGGGGCGCAGGACGAGCTGCACCGGGAAACGAAGGCCCACCGGCGCGTTGGCCGGGTTCGCGGACGGCGCGGCATCGCCCACGGGCACGGTCTCGAGGTGCTCGAGCATGGTGCCGCCGTTCCACCACGGCATGTTGGTGCTCGGCGTGACGACGTTGTCGCCGGCGAGCGCGCTGACCGGCAGGACGAACAGGCCCTTCAGCTCCACGCGGCGTGCGATCTCCGCGAGCTCCTCCACGATGGCGTCGAAGCGCTTCTGATCGAAGCCGACGAGGTCCATCTTGTTCACGCACGCGACGACCTGCGGGATCCCGAGCAGCGCCGCGATGTGCGCATGACGCCGCGTCTGCGGGAGCACGCCGAGACGCGCATCGACGAGGATCACGGCGACGTCGGCGGTCGACGCACCGGTCGCCATGTTCCGTGTGTACTGCACGTGCCCGGGCGTATCGGCGATGATGAACTTGCGCTTCTCGGTGGCGAAGTACCGATACGCGACGTCGATGGTGATGCCCTGCTCGCGCTCGGCCATCAAGCCGTCGGTGAAGAGCGAGAAGTCGATCTCCGAGCTCGACCCGGCGCCGCGCGTCGAGCCCTTCAGGGAGGCGCGGCGCACGGCATCGAGCTGGTCCGCGTAGAGGCCGTGCGCGTCGTGGAGAAGTCGCCCGATGAGCGTCGACTTGCCGTCGTCGACGGAGCCGATGGTCACGAAGCGGACGAGGTCCTTCTTCTCCTGCGCCCTCAGCCAGCTCGCAAGATGATCGGCGGCGCTCTCCGCCGGGGTGGTGTCGTGGGTGACTCGCGCCGCCATCTCAGAAGTACCCTTCGCGCTTCTTCGTTTCCATCGAGCCGTCCTCGTCGCGATCGATGAGGCGTCCCTGCCGTTCCGAGGTGCTCGCCTCGATCATCTCGCGGAGGATCTCGGGCAGCGTCGCGGCCTCGCTGCGCACTGCGCCGGTGAACGGGTAGCAGCCGAGCGTCCGGAAGCGCACGCTCTCGATGCGCGGCACCTCGCCGGGCTCGAGCGGGAAACGCTCGTCGTCGACCATGATCAGCGCTCCTTCGCGTTCGACGACGGGACGCGGCGCCGCGAAGTAGAGCGGCACGATGGGGATCTCCTCGAGCCAGATGTATTGCCACACGTCGAGCTCGGTCCAGTTGGACAGCGGGAACGCGCGGATGCTCTCCCCCTTCTTGATCTTGCCGTTGTAGAGCGTCCACAGCTCGGGGCGCTGGTTCTTCGGGTCCCACTGGCCGAAGCGGTCGCGGAACGAGAGCACGCGCTCCTTGGCGCGCGAGCGCTCCTCGTCACGCCGCGCACCGCCGAACGCTGCGTCGTACCCGCCCTCGCGGAGCGCATCGAGCAGGGCGTGGGTCTTCATGACCTGCGTGTATTTGTTGCTGCCCCACGCGAAGGGGCTCGCGCCCTCGGCGAGCCCGCGCTGGTTGGTGTAGACCCGGAGGTCGAGCCCGTTCTCACGCGCGTAGCGATCGCGGAACTCGATCATCGCGCGGAATTTCCACGTCGTGTCGATGTGGAGGAGCGGGAACGGGAGCGGCGCCGGCGCGAAGGCCTTGCGCGCGAGATGGGCGAGGACCGCGGAGTCCTTGCCGATCGAATAGAGCATCACCGGCCGTTCGAACTCGGCCGCCACTTCCCGGCAGATGTGGATGCTCTCGGCCTCCAGCGCCCGGAGGTGCGAGATGCGTGCGGTCGTCGCCAGGTCTTTCACGATACTGGAACCCAGTCTAGCATACCGGACCGAGCTAGCGCCACCCGCGAAATACGCTCCTATTGCGTGCTACTGTCCGTCGGATGGCCGGAGCTGGCTCCAGTTTCGTGAACGTCGATGTCCTCGAGCACGAGGCGCTGCCCGACGGTTGCTGCCTGCGGTTCCGGGCGCAGACCGAAGGACGCCCCATCGAGCGCGTCACGTACGAGTCGGAGACCGGCGTCGGGGGCGTGTGGACGGTGACGGGTCACGATGCCGACGACCGCGCGACGACCGCGCGCGCCTTCGAGGTCGACGACTCCAGCGCCGGCACGTCCCTCCTCGTGATCGGTGGCGAGCATGGGCTGCGGCTCACGTCGGTGGACACCGGCGAGACCATCGCCGAGCCGTATCTACTGCTCAGCCTGCAGAGCGCGACGGCCTGACCGCCAGATCGAGCTTGTGCAGGAACGCGAG
>JAXDMI010000217.1:0-27855 GCA_034666145.1 Myxococcales bacterium
ACGGGTACCGACGCCGCGGGCGAGAACGTGACCATCGGAAAGAGCGCGGCCGGCGGCTTTCTCAAAGCCGACGTCGCCGAGATCATCGCCATCGCCGGCGCGACCATCGATGCCACCGACATGACGATGCTCGAGGCGTACCTCGACAAGAAATACGGCCTCTAGGGCGCGGGCGATCGAGAGCGATCGAGAGCCCCGATCACTCCTTCATCAAGCGCGCGATCTCTTCCTTGATCATCGTCTCCGCGAGCTGCGGGACGACTTCCCACACCACGCGCTCGACGACCTCGCGAGAGAGCGCCATCACGGCATCGGCCTGCGCCGGAGAGAGACCGAGCTCGCCGAGCTTGCCCGCGAGGTGACCGTTGGCGCGATCGACCGCGCCGCTCACGCCACCGGAGCCGTGGGTCGTCGCCATCGGCGACGCTGCGGGCGCCGCCGGAGCTGCCGGCGCCGCGCGGGGGGGCATCGGCCCAGGACCATGACCACCGGACGGCGCGACCGCCGGAGAATTCGGCGACTCACCGAAGACGAGCGTGCCCGTTCGTGCGCTCTGCGCAGAGGATGCGGCGAGCGACGGCTGCGTGCCGCGACCGATGCCGCCGCTGCCGCCGACGTTTCCACCTTGCTGCTGCGCGGCCATCGGCGCCGGCGGAGCAGGGGGGGCAGGTGGCGCAGGTGCACGGTACGGGGCGCCGCCGGCAGCCGCCGGAGGAGCGCCGCCGACGTGCGGCGCGGGAGCAGGGGGAGGAGGAGCCGCTGCGGCCTGGCCGCCACCGGCTTCCTTCGCGAGGATGACCTTGCGGATCTTGTCGATCAGCTGCTGCGTGTCGAAGGGCTTGTCGGCCCAATCGTCCGCACCGGCATCGCGCCCGCGGGCCTGATCGTAAGGCGCATAGCGACTCGCGAGCATGATGATGGGCGCCGCAGGGCTGCGCCGTCGCAGCTCCTTCGCGAGCGCGTAGCCGTCATCGGCACCGAGGACGGTGTCCACGACGAAGACCCCGGGGTTGTCCCCGAGCTTTCCGAGCGCGCTCTGAGCGTTCTCGGCGGTGATGACTTGAAAATCCTCGCCACTAAAAGTGATCTCGAGGACCTTTCGCATCGTGACGCTGTCGTCGACAGCGAGCAGGGTCTTGGCCACTGGTCGTCTCCGATTTAGTCGCGATTGTGCGGAGGTGGGGCAACCCGTGTCAAGCTACCTGCGCGTGCTAGGCAAACGAACATGACAGGGTCCGCAGATAAGCCGACCCGCGCGGGCGGCGATAAAAAGCTTGTACCTTTCTCGGTTCCACTGGATCTGAGCGGAACGGCCCTCGACGCCGCGGTCCGCGTCGGATTCGGCCTCACCTGGGGACGTGCCCGCGACCTGGTTCGGCGGGGCAAGGTGGCCATCGACGGCAAGACCGTGACCGATCCCGTGCGCTACGTGCGGACCGGCAACGTCGTCACCATCGACCTCGCGGCCCGGAACACCCGCACCATCGCCACCGATCTGCCCGACGGCGCGATCGTCTACCTCGATCCGCACATCGTCGTCGTCGACAAGCCGGCCGGCATCAGCACCGTGCCCTACGACCCGGAAGGCATGGGCGCCTCCATCGCGAAGCGCTCCATGGAGCGCGGCGAAGAGGTCACGCTCGACGAGCGCGTCCGCGTCGCCCTCGCGCGCCGCGAGAAGAGCGCCGGCCGCGGCAAGGCTCCGCCCACGCTCGGCGTCGTGCATCGCCTCGACAAGGAGACCTCGGGCCTCCTCGTCTTCACGCGCACCTGGGCGGCGAAGAAGGCGCTGATGGACGAGTTCCGCGCGCACACCGTGCATCGACGCTACCTCGCGATCGTCCACGGCGACGCCAAGGCCGGCACCATCAAGACCCATTTCATCGAGGACCGCGGCGACGGCCTTCGCGGCTCGATCGAGCATCGCAGCGGACGCAAGAAGGCCATCGGCAGCGAGCGCTCGCAGGTCGCCGTGACGCACTTCGAGGTGGTGGAGCGTCTCGTGAGCAAGGCCATCGGCGTGTGCACGCTCATCGCCTGTCGCCTCGAGACGGGACGCACGCACCAGATCCGCATCCACCTCTCAGAGGCCGGTCACCCGGTGGTCGGCGAACGCGTCTACATCCGCGGGTATCGCGGCACGGTGGTTCCCGCGCCGCGTCTCATGCTCCACGCGGCGGAGCTCGGATTCGTGCATCCTGCAACCAATGCCGAGATGAAGTGGGAATCGAAGCTTCCGGCCGACATGCAGGACGTCCTCGACTCCCTCCGCGGCTGAGCAATCTATCGGTGCCGAGGGCGCCTCGACGCTTTGAACGGCGCCGGCTTTGTGCTTGGATGCGCCGCCTTTCGGGGCATTGAGGAGACCTCAGGGACGATGGCGACCAAGGGAACAGCGCAGGAAGCCGTCGACTCCGACGTCGAGCCTTCGAGCAAGGAAGAAGCGTCGAGGGTCGCGTCCGTCCCCCCGCAGGGGACCGACGGCGAGACGCCGCCGCAAGGCCACCCGAGCGGCCTCTACGTCCTCTTCGGCGCCGAGGCGTGGGAGCGCTTCTCGTACTACGGGATGCGCGCGCTTCTCGTCCTCTACCTGGTCAACAAGCTGGGGTACTCGCGCGATCACGCGCTCGAGGTCTACGGGCTCTATACCGGCCTCGTCTACCTGACGCCGCTCCTCGGCGGCTACCTCGCCGACAAGATCCTCGGTCGCCGCAAGGCCGTCCTCATCGGCGGCATCTTGATGGCCCTCGGCCAGGTCTTCCTGATGTTCCCGGCGACGCTCACGCTCGCCCTCGGGCTCCTCATCGCGGGCAACGGCTTCTTCAAGCCGAACATCTCGACGATGGTCGGCGGCCTCTATCGCGAAGGCGACGCCCGTCGCGACGGCGCCTTCACGATCTTCTACATGGGCATCAACCTCGGCGCCCTCTTCTCGCCGATCATCTGCGGCAACCTCGGCGAGCGTGTCAGCTGGGCGATGGGCTTTGGCTCCGCCGCGATCGGCATGTCGCTCGGCCTCGCGCAGTTCATCTTCGGCCAGGGTTACCTCGGCGACACCGGCCTTCCCCCGGGACGCGTCAACGAGACGACGAAGGGCGGCGCTGGTCCGTATCGCGCGCACGATCTGCCGAGCGGAACGCCGACCACGCTCCTGACCAAGGACTACGTGGACGTGGCGATCTGGTGCGTGGGCACCGCCGCCGTCGTCTACGGCGTCCTCTTCGCGTGGAACTTCGTCGGCCCCGTGTGGACCGGTCTGCCGGGCTGGCCGAAGCTCGGTCTCCTCCTCGCGGCGGTCTCGGTGGTGTTCTTCCAGCTCTACAAGGGCACGAGCACCTCCGAGAAGCAGGAGGTCACCGTCATCATCATCCTGGTCGCGTTCAACATCTTCTTCTGGATGGGGTTCGAGCAGGCCGGCGGAACGATGACTCTCTTCGCCGACGAGCAGACCGACCGCAACGTCGGCGGCGTCGGCATGATGCTGATCGCGGCGTTCGTCTTCGCCTGCGCGTACAACTTCCGCCGCTCGACGAAGAACGAGATCAGCGGCCAGGCCCTGTGGATCGGCCTGACCGGCATGTTCGTCCTGATGGGCATCGCCACCGTCGGCCTCGGCATCTACGACTTCGTCAAGGCGACGACGACCAACATCCCGGCGTCGCAGTTCCAAGCCATCAACCCGCTGCTGATCGTCGCGCTCGCGCCGACGTTCTCGAACCTCTGGTCGAAGCTCGACTCCGGCAAGTTCAAGAGCTCGACGCCGACCAAGATGGCCATCGGCATGATCCTCCTCGGGATGGGCTTCATGGTCCTCTACGTTGGCCAGAAGCTCGCCATCGCTTCGGGCACGAAGGCGAGCGCCGGCTGGCTCGCGGCGGTGTACTTCGTCCACACCCTCGGCGAGCTCTGTCTGTCGCCCATCGGCCTGTCGATGGTGACGAAGCTCGCTCCGCCGCGCGTGACGTCGCTCGCGATGGGCCTGTGGCTCTTCTCGTCCGCCGTCGCCAACTACCTCGCCGGCATCCTCGAGTCGCTCCTCACCAAGGTCCATGTCCCGATCTACGGCTTCCTGATCGTGAGCTCGATCGGTCCGGCGATCGTTCTCCTCGCGCTGACGCCCCTCCTCAAGAAGTGGATGCACGGCAAAGCGTAAATGGCGGGGTGGATCCCGTTCGCGTGAGAGTGGATTGTTCTTGACCAGATCACTGGCCAAGTAGCTAAATTTGCTAGAGACGCACCTTGGCACACAGGGTGCTCCAGAAGAGATCGCGCCGCCGCAGCGCCCCCTTCCTGGAGCCTCTCATGTCCCTCCGTCGATTCCTCCGCCCGCTCGCCGCTCTCGCCCTCTCGCTCGCCGCGACCACCGTCGTCGGATGCAGCGGCGCCGCCACGGACGACGGCAGCGACAATGCCGATCAGGCTGGAGCGGCGCAGAGCTCGGAGCGCCCGCCGCAGTTCGTGCTCCTCGCGTTCGACGGCTCGCTGAACCTCGACTTCTGGGCGGAGTCGCGCGCGTTCGCGCAGCAGTCCGGTGCAAAATACACGTACTTCATGAGCGGGACGTACTTCATCCCGGACGCGAAGAAGTCGATCTACAGCGGTCCCCATCACGGCGTCGGCAAGTCGGACATCGGCTTCGGCGGTCCGGCGACGAACATCGAGCTTCGCCTCCAGCAGGTGAAGGCGGCACACGGCGAGGGTCACGAGATGGCCTCGCACGCCAACGGCCACTTCGACGGCTCGACCTGGACGGAGGGCGACTGGGACAGCGAGTTCGCGCAGTTCAACCCGCTCATCTTCAAGGCGGCGCAGACGGCCGGCGTCGCCCCGGTCGACCTCGGCTTCGGCATCCAGGACGTGAAGGGCTTCCGCGCTCCGCTTCTCGGCTTCAGCGCCGGCCTCTACAAGACCCTCGCGAAGAACGCGTTCACGTACGACACCAGCAAGAGCGGCGCGCCCAACTACTGGCCCGAGAAGATCGGCGGCATCTGGAACTTCCCGCTCGCGCAGGTGCGCATCGTCGGCTCCGGCAAGCGCACGCTCTCGATGGACTACAACTTCTACTACTCGCAGTCCGCCGGCGTCGCGAAGCCGGAGAACAAGGAGGCGTACAAGAAGGAGATGCTGGACACGTACATGAAGTACTTCCAGGACAACTACTTCGGCAACCGCGCGCCCGTGCACATCGGTCACCACTTCTCGAAGTGGAACGGCGGTGCGTACTGGGAGGCGATGCAGTCCTTCACGAAGCGTGTCTGCGGCCTCCCCGAGGTCAAGTGCGTCACGTACGGCGAGCTCGTGAAGTACATGGAGGCGCACGTCGCCGACCGCGCGAAGTTCCAGGCCGGAAGCTTCACCCCGCTCCCGCGTCCGCCGGGAGTCGCGCAGCCGGACGCCGTCGAAGCGCCGGTGCCCGACGATCAGCTCGAGTCCGAAGGCATGATCGGCGACGTCGCCGCTGCGCACGACGAAGCGGAATGATCATGGGACGGGCGCTACACGCGTTGGTTCTGCTCGGCGCGGCGATGGCCGCGCTGGGCGGAGCGGCGTGCGCGGCGCCGTCGGACGCGAGCGAGAGCGACGCCGAGCAAGGCGACGATGCGCTCGTCGGCGGCAAGGCGGCGAGCGCGTCGCAGTTTCCCGCCACCGTGTATCTGAAGAGCGGCTGCACGGCGGCGAAGGTCGCGCCGAAGCGACTGCTGACGGCTGCGCACTGCGTGCTCGACCCTGCCACGGTGAGCATCCGCTTTCCGAAGGGCTCGAAGATCCAAGTCGCGCACGAGCCGGGCAAGGGCTACGCGGACGTCGAGGTGGCGGCGGTCGACGTCCATCCTGCATGGCTGAAGGCCTGTGAAGATTCGTACTGTGCGGCGTCTTCGGTGACGGCGCGCCTCGATGCGGCAGACGTCGCGGTGATCGAGCTCGTGACCGATCTCGCCGACGTGCCGGTGGCGGCAGTGGCCGCTGCGCCGCTCGCGGGTGGTGAGCGTGTGACGGTGCTCGGCTTCGGCTGCACGGCCGGCGTGCTCGTGCCCGACGCGCGCGACGCGGTGACGTTGAAGTACGCGGAGACGAAGCTCGTACCCGCGGAGCGCGCGGTCCACGACGGAAGCTCCGTGCTGGCGACGGACGTGCCCCAGGTCGCGGGCATCTACTCGCTGACGGCGGGCCCCGGCGCAGCAAGAGCGAAGGCGGGCCTGTGCCCCGGTGACTCGGGCGGTCCTCTCTATGCCAAGCGCGACGGCGCGCTCGTGGTGGTGGGCGTGAACTCGAACTACACGCTCGGCCCGGAAGCGAAAGACGACGTCGGCCTACCGATCACGAACTGGCACACGCGCCTCGACGACGCCTCGCGCCACGGCGTGGCTGGGTGGCTGCGCACCGTCGGCGTCACCGTGAAGTGAATCGGACGCGCGAGAACGAGTGCGGGAACGGGAACGAGTGCGGGAGCGGGAGGCCGCTCAGCGTAAGTAAACCCACCGCCCATTCGCGCTCACCTCGAGATGGAAGTGATTGCGGTGCGGCCAGTTGAAGTCCGGCGTCAGCAGCACGTTGAACAGCTGCGCGTCGGCTGCTTCGCAAACGATCTTGCGTAGGGTCACGGCCGGCGCGGGGAGGCCCGTCGTCGAACCGCCGCACGGCTTGCTGCCGATGCGGCCGTGGAAGTCCTTCTCCACGCTGATCGTCTGACCGTCGCGCATCTTGAAGATCGCCGCGTCGATGGCCAGCGCGCCGCTGTGTCGGCGGCCGGCGCCGTTGAGCACCTGCTTCGCGGGCGGCGGACGGTACACCGAGTAGTGCACCACCTCGACGACGTCGTGTCGCGCGAGGACGCGCGCCCAGTCATCGAGCGCCAGCACGAGACGACAATCGTAGATCTCGTACGGCGACGTCCGTCGCTGCGCGGCCGGCAGCATCGAGTGGAAGTCGACGCCCGCGATCGCTCCTCGCAGACGAAGCGGCGCGATCACGCCGCGCGTCTCTCCGACGCGGTCATAGGCGATGTGCCGCCGATCGAGCTCGGCCTCGCAGTGCTCCCGATCGAGCGCGCCATACCGCGACGCCACCGCCGTCGTCGGGCGCATGGCAGCGGTCTCGAGGGCGTCGGGCTCCTCCATCACCGCAGCCCGCGGCAACACAGGGAGATCGTCCTCGTGCTCTCCCTCGCTCGCCTCCGCTCCCGCCCCCGCGCTCGCTCCGGCCCCCGCACCGGCACCCGCTCTCCCGATCGGCTCGGCGGCGTGCCCTCGCACCGCCAACCCAGGCCCGCAGCCCAGCATGCTCCCGACGAGCGCGACCGCCGCGACGGTGACGAGCCTCTGGACGAAGGGACCCTGCATCGCGGCCGAGTCTACCCCGACCGCGCCCCGCAGGGAAAACGAGCCGCGAAATGCTAGGATCCACGCTGGAGCCCTTGGATGTCGGAGCTGTCGCAACGCGCAAGACAGATCCTCTACGCATGCATCACCGAATTCGTCGCGACCGGTGAGCCGGTAGGGTCGCGGACGCTTTCGAAGAAGGGCATCGCGCTCTCCGCCGCCAGCATCCGCAACGTCCTCTCCGATCTCGAGGAGATGGGCTACCTCCACCAGCCGCACACGAGCGCCGGTCGCGTTCCCACGGATCGCGCGTTCCGCCTCTTCATCGACGCGATGATGGAGGTCCGCGTCCTCAGCGACGAGGAGAACACCAACCTCGTCCAGCGCTTCTCCGAGATCGAGCCCGGCCCGAACTTCCTCCGCGAGACGGGGCGCCTCCTCTCCGAGCTGGCCGGCACGGCCGCGGTCGTCGTGTCACCGCGCGCCGAGTCGATGACGCTGAAGCATCTCCGCTTCATCCGCACGCTGCCCGGCGAGGTCCTGGCCGTGCTCGTCATGACCAACGGCTCGGTGCAGAACGTCTTCTTCCGCGCCACCGTCGAAGAGAACGAGCTCCAGAAGGTGCACAACCTCCTCGACGACGTGATCGAGGGCCGGTCGCTCGGTGAGCTGCGGGAGCTCTTCGCGCGTCGCCTCCAGAGCGACAAGGTGCAGAACGACGCGGTGCGGAAGCGCGCCTTCGAGCTCGGCGAGGCCGCGCTCGCGGACGCCGCCGACGCCGGCGCCGACGTCGTGATCGAGGGGCGCGCGAAGCTCCTCAACCTCCCCGAGTTCGCAGGCGGCGAGGGCCTCAAGGAGATCGTGAACGCGCTCGACGAAGCACAGAGCATCGTGCGTCTCCTCGATGCGACGCTCGCAGCGAAGGGCACGTCGGTCGTCGTCGGCCGCGAAGCCGGAGACCTCGCCGGAGGTCACCTGTCGATCGTCGGCGCTTCGTATACGAACCTCGGACGGAGCGCGGGATCGATCGGGATCATCGGACCGACGCGCATGGACTATCCGAAGGTGGTGCCGCTGGTGACCGCGACCGCCAACGCGATGAGCTCGCTCATCGAGCGTGAGTCGGCGGCGCGCGCCGACGCCAAAGACGACGCGGATGACTGAGCGCGCGCGAAATGGCCGAGACGGCGATGGCACCGAACCTCATGTTTCCTCGCCCTCCTGTAGTATAGGAGGCCGATGATGCGCATGGCCCCGCCGGACCTGCCCGGAGCTCAGTCGGTCGATTCGCCGCTCGACCGCGCGCTCGCGCTGCTGCTCGCCGGCGAGCGGGAGGCCGCGCTCCGCTGGAGCGCCGCGGTCGTCCAGCAAGACGCATCGGTCTCGAGCGCGCTCATCCTCACCTGTCGTCTCCTCGCCGATTCGGGGCGCACCGAGGCGGCGATCGAAGGCTTCGAGCTGGGCGTGAAGCGCGCCATCGACACGGGAAATCTCCCGCTCGCCGTCGCGGCGCTCGGTGATCTCCGATCGCTTGGCGTCGACGTCTCGCCGCTCATGGACGAGATCGCTTCCGCGTTCTGCGCGGGCTCGCCGCGGCTCGCCGACGATGCTGCGCCTCCGCCGCCGCCGCTTCCGCACGACGCGAGCTTCCAGCCGCTGAGCTCGTTCCTCACCGGCCCAGCGCTGCTGTCGAAGGCGACCGGGATCATCCACGACGCATCGCTCGAGTACGAAGGCCTCGCCGACTCCGAGGCGCCGCTCGTATCGCCGCTCCCGCTCTTCAGTGCGCTCGAAAAGGACGGCCTGCGCGCGCTCATCGGCTGCTTCGAGATGTTCACGGTGCCTGCGGGCAACGCCGTCATCTCGGAGGGAGAAGAAGGCGCCGAGGCGTACATCGTCGCGCGCGGCGAGCTCGAAGTGCGACGCACCAAC
Source organism: Myxococcales bacterium (assembly GCA_034666145.1). GTDB lineage: Bacteria > Myxococcota_A > Polyangia > Polyangiales > Polyangiaceae > Labilithrix. Next base: position 9,252 of record JAXDMI010000217.1, read on the forward strand.
GAGGACGGAAACCTGGTCACGCTGGCGCGGCTCAACAACGGCGCGCTCTTCGGTGAGATGGCGCTTCTCTCGCGTGCGCCTCGTGCCGCGAGCGTGGTCGCATGCCGGCCGTCGATCCTCCTCGTCGCGCGGCGTGATGCGCTCGAAGCGGTCGCAGAGAAGCGTCCAGACGTGGGCATCGAGCTGGCCGCGCATTGCCGCCGTCGTATGGTGGCGAACCTGGTGCGCACGTCGAAGGTGTTGCTCGCCGTCGACCCGGCGGAGCGACCGGCGCTCGTCGAGCGGTTCGAGACGTGCGTCTTCGAGAAGGGCGACAAGCTCATCGAAGAGGGCAAGGACACGACGGGTCTGCACCTCATCGCCTCGGGCGAGGTCGCGGTGGTCGGTCACGAAGAAGGCGGCGAGTCGTTCGTCATCGCGACGCTGCCCGTCGGCGAGACGGTGGGCGAGGTCGCGCTCGTCCTGCGGCGCAAGGCGAACGCCGACGTCGTCGCCGTGCATCCCACGGTGACGCTCCATCTTCCGCGCGGCGAGTTCCTCGGGCTCGTGCGCGATCATCCCGCGATCCTCTCCGGGCTCTACCTCGCGGCCGTCGAGCGCGACGAGGAGACCACCAGCGTCCTCGGCAGCTCGACCACGTCGGTCGGCGAAGACTTCGTCCTCATCTGATGCCGCCCGACGCGAACGGGAAGGGTGAGGCGCACGCGCACGGCGCGCATGACCACGGCGCGCACGGGCACGGTGACGATCACGAGCATCGTCACGATCATGATCACGATCAGGATGCCGGGCACGGCCACGGCCACGCCCACGGTCATGAACACGGTCATGAACACGGTCATGAGCACGCGGTAAAACAGGCTCCGAGCGGCGAGACGGACGCGGCGACGGCGGCGACCGAGCGGAGGCAGGCGCGGCGGCTCTTCCTCGTGCTGCTGGTCATCGCGGCGTTCTTCGTCGTCGAGCTCATCGGCGCGAAGGCTGCGCGCAGCGACGTCCTCGAAGCGGACGCCTATCACCTCCTCATGGACGTCTTCGCGCTGGCGATCAGCCTGGGCGCGATGCGTCTCGCGACGCGGCGTCCGAGCCCTCGCTTCACGTTCGGGCTACGTCGCGTCGAGCCGCTCGCCGCGCTCTTGAACGGCGTCCTCGTCTTCGGCGTGGTCATCGAGCTGATGCGCGATTCGCTGCAGCACCTCGCCAACCCGACGATGCCGCACGAGAACATCATGCTGATGGTCGCGACCGCCGCCCTGGTCGTGAACGGCTTCAGCGCATGGATCCTCCACGGCGCGATGCACAACCACGCGGGCCACGCCCACGCCCACGCCCACGCTCCCGCTCCTCCCCGCGCCCCCGCTCTCGCTCTCGCTCCCGCTCCCGCGGATGAAGACGAAGGCCACCACGCCGACGCCCACGCCCACCACCTCAACCTGCGCGGCGCATGGCTCCATCTCCTCGGCGATGCGCTCGGCTCGTTCGCCGCGCTGATCGCCGGCGTCGCCATCAAGTATGGCGCGTCGCCGATCGTCGATCCGCTCGCGAGCTTCCTCGTCGTGGCGATCCTCGTCGTCGGCGCGTTGCGGCTCGTGCGCGATGCCGGGCTCGTTCTGCTCGATGCCGCGCCGCCGCGTCTACCCGTCGCGCGCGTCCGCAAGGTGGTGCTCGCGCATCCCGGCGTGCATGCCATCCACGCGCTCCATGTCTGGTCGCTCGGCACGGGTCACGATGCCGTCACCGTGCACGTCACGGCAGACGGCCTCGACCCCGACCTCGGAACGCGGCTCGGAGACGTCCTTCGTACGAAGTTCGAGGCGGAGTTCGTCACGGTCCAAGTCGAACGCGTGGAGACCGCGTCGAATTCGGTGCCCCCGAGCTCGTGCGCGAAGGGCGACTAGACCGCCCGTCGGGCTCGGTGCTCTAGCCTTCCACGCTCACCTGCAGGTGTTGTCGACGCAGTCCTGACCGGCGGCGCAGTCGGAGATCGAGAGGCACTGCGCGTTCGCTTCGGCAGCGGAGCGACAGACGAGGTCCTTCGCGCAGGTCGCGATGCGGTTGTCGATGGTCCGGCAGTAAGCATCGCCCTGCGCCGTCGTGCAGGTGTACTTGCAGAAGCCTTCGAGGCACTTCCGCGGCGCGCCGGAGCCGCCGCACTGCGAGTCGTCGGCGCAGTTCGGCTTGGGCCGGGTGTCGAGGACGCATGCGCCCTGGTCACAGAACTTTCCGCCGCCGCACTCGGCATCGCCGACGCACGCCTTCGCGCATGCGCCCGCGACGCACTGCGGAGTGTCACCACCGCACTGCTGATCCGTGGTGCACGTGGTGCCGCCGCCACCGACGGTCGGCTGGCAGACGCTCTTCTGACACGTGAAGCCGTCGGCGCACGGCGTCGACTCGCAGCTGACGAGGCACTGACCGTCCGCGCACAGCTTGCCGGTGTCACATTCGGTAGAGAACTTGCACGTGTTCGTCGGTGCCGTGCACGAGCCGCCGACGCAGGCCTGGCCGCTCGCGCAGTCGGTCGCGGCCGTCGCCGTGGTGCACGGGCAGGGGCCCGCCGAGCCACCGCACGCTTCGCAGGTGCCGGCGACGCATGCCTTGCCGTCGCCGCAATCGCTCTTGGTCGTGCAGTCCTTCTTCGTGCCGGGATCGACGGCGGGCGCAGAGCAGAGGCCGGCCTTGCAGACCTCGCCCTTCGCGCACGGGATGCCGTCCGAGCACGTCGACGTGCAGCCCGTCGAGGTGCAGACCGAGCCCGCGGCGCAGCTCGATGCGCCGGTGCACGCCTGCTTGCCGGGCGGGGCGACCGTCGAGCAGCCGTACGCATCGCACTGATAGCAGCCGGCGTTATCGCAGTAGTACCGGTCGTCGTTGCTCGAGCCGCATCCGGCCCACGCCACAGCGCCGACCGCGGACAGCACGGCGATCACGAGAGCGCGGTCGAGGGAAGGGAAGCGAGACATCATGATCGAGGACCTCCGAGGAACGACGAGGCGAGCGGGACGACCGGGGCGAGCGGGGCGGGCGCGGGTGCGAGTGCGGGTCTTGGAGCGCCACGCAAATGCGCGGCCCACGCCGGACAGTATCCACGTCGCGTGCCATCCGGTCCACGCCGGCGGGAGGGTCTTTTCTTCGAATAAATGGGGGTACGGTGCCGCGGGGACCGTGAACCGTAGGGCGGAATTGCCGGGACGGGTGTAAACCGCCGTTCTCGCTCCGCGGGCCAGGCCGCCCGGCGGAACGGCTCTCGTGTGGCAACGGCTCCTCTCCTTTTTCCGGCACCTTGACCCACGGCGCCGCATTCAGTACCTCGCCACCATGGTTCGCCACCGCTTCGCCTCCATCATCCTTTCGGGCGCCCTCGCCCTCGCCCTCTTCCTCTTCTCGGGCGTGGCTTCCGCGCAGACGAAGGTGGGAGTCATCGACGTGCAGCGCGCCGTCGCGAGCACCGAGGACGGGCTCCGCGCTCAGGCCACGTTGAAGAAGCTCTTCGACAGCCGCCAGCAGGAGCTCAACAAGAAGCAGACCGATCTGCAGAAGCAGCGCGAAGACATCGACAAGCAGGCGAAGGTGCTGCCGAAGGATGCGCTCACGAAGCGCGTCGACGAGTGGCAGAAGCAGATGATGGATCTGCAGGCGATTTTCCTCGAGTACAACAAAGAGCTCGAGAAGAAGCAGAAGGAGCTCACCGACCCCGTGTTCGGCAAGATCCTCGAGATCGTCAAGCGCATCGCCACGAGCGAGAACATCGACCTCGTCCTCGACAAGGCCACCGTCGCCTACGTGCGCACGGACCTCGATCTGACGGACAAGGCGATTCAGATGTACAACAGCTCGGGCGGCGGCGCGGCCCCTCCCCCCGCACCGAAGAAGTAAGCCGTCACGCTCGCGAGCCATCTGCCAGGATGATGCGCGCATGATCACGACGAGCGGGATCCCGCTCTCTCCGCGCTCGCTCTCGGACTTCGTCCAGCGCCATGGCGGCATCGTGAAGAACGACGCCCACGGCGTCGTGCGACGTCTCGTGCCCGTGCAGCGCGCAGCGGCCGGTGATCTCGCGCCGCTTCTCGGCGCGCGCTACGTCGAGGACGCATTCGCTGCGGTGGCACGCGGCGCATTCCTCCTCATCGACGAGGCGCTCGCGGAGCGGCCCGACGTCGTGACGCTGCCCGGCTGGTTCCACCCCTTCGCGACGTGGGCCCTCGCCGAGCTCCTCGACGTCGGTGACGCTCCCGCCGACGATCCCATCGTCGGTGACGGCTGCAAGATCGGTCGCGGCGTCGTGCTCATGCCGCGCGTTCGGCTCGGCGCACGCGTCACCATCGGCGCCGGCGCGATCATCGGCGAAGCGGGCTTCGGCTTCGCGAGCGGACCGAACGGCGCGACGCGCGCCATCCCTCATCTCGGCGGCGTCGTCATCGAGGACGACGTCCATATCGGTGCACTCTGCACGATTTCCGCAGGGACCATCTCTCCCACCGTGATCCGCAGAGGCGCCAAGCTCGACGCTCAGGTCCACGTCGGACACAACTGCGAGATCGGCGAGGGCACGGTCATCGCTGCGCAGAGCGGCCTCGCCGGCTCGGTGGTGATCGGACGCGGCGTCATGATGGGCGGCCAGGTCGGCGTCGCCGATCACGTCTCGATCGGCGACGGCGCGCGCATCGCGGCGAAGAGCGGCGTCATCGGAGACGTCGCGGCGCGCAGCACCGTTGCGGGTTATCCCGCCGTCGAACGCCAGCGCTGGCTGCGCGGGCTCGCCGAGCTCTACAAGCTCGCGTCGAGCCGCAGCGCCGGGACGTCCAGCCTTGCGCCTTCGAGCGGCAGCATGCGCGTGCCGAGCGGGTTCTCGTCGCCTCCTCCGCCCGTCGCATCGAGCGCATCGAACGCACCTTCGTCGGTGCGTCCCGAGGCCATCATCCGCCGCAGCGAGCCGCCCAGCGGCCGAGGCTCTTCGGACGTCGACGGGGGCGAATGAGAGCCCCCAAGACGATCAAGAACGAGCTCGACATCGATCGGATCCTCCAGATCCTCCCGCATCGCTGGCCGTTCGTGATGGTCGATCGCGTGACGGAGGTCGTGCCGCACGAGCTCATTCGCGGGCACAAGTGCGTCAGCTTCAACGAGCCGTGGTTCCTCGGGCACTTCCCGCGCAATCCGATCATGCCCGGCGTGCTCGTCATCGAGGCGCTCGCGCAGATCGGCGGCATCCTCGCGTATGCGAGCGAGCCGTTCGACGAGCAGGCGAGCCTTCTCTACTTCCTCGGCATCGACAAGGCGAAGTTCCGCCGCCCCGTGGTTCCCGGCGATCGCCTCGATCTCGAGGTCACCGTGCTGCACCACCGCACCAACGTGTGGAAGCTGAAGGGCGAAGCCAGCGTGGACGGCACGCTCTGCGCGCAGGGTGAGCTGCTCGCCAGCGTCGTCGATCGAGGAGGCTGAGCGGTGAGCATCCACCCGACCGCCGTCGTCGATCCGCGCGCCGAGCTCGCCCCCGACGTCGAGGTCGGCCCCTATTGCGTCGTCGGGCCCGGCGTTCGCATCGACGAGGGCACGCGGCTGCTCGGACACGTCGTCGTCACCGGTCGGACGGTCATCGGCAAGAACAACGTCGTGCATCCGTTCTCCGTGATCGGAGCGGAGCCGCAGATCCGGAAGATCGATCCGAAGCCCGGAGAGGCCATCGCGCGTTCGGCGCTCGTCATCGGTGCCGACAACGTCTTCCGCGAGCACGTCACGGTCAACGCCTCGAGCGCCGAGCGTCCCACCACCATCGGCGCGCAGAACCTCTTCATGGCCGGCGCACATGTCGCCCACGACGTGCTCGTCGGATCGAACTGCGTCGTCGCCAACGCCGTGCAGCTCGCCGGTCACGTCATCGTCGAGGACTGGGTCACCTTCGGCGGCCTCTCGGGCGTCGCACAGCACCTGCGCGTCGGGCAGAGCGCGTTCGTCGCCGCCGGCGCGATGTGCGAGCGCGACGTCCCGCCCTTCGTCATCGTCCAGGGAGACCGCGCTCGCGTGCGCGCGCTCAACGTCATCGGCCTCGAGCGACGGGGGGTCTCCGCTGACTCGATCGCTCGACTGAAGAAGGCGTTCGCGCGGACGTTCGTACAGAGGGCGCCGAACATGGGCTTCGATGACGCCGTTCGTGCGCTCGATCGCGGCGATCCGCTCGTCGAAGCTTTCGCCCGCGCCCTCTCTGGACGCTGAACGCGCGGCTAAAACGGCTCCAAGGGGGCACGCAAAAGGGCGGAAGAGCGAGGTCGCTGCTGACACCGGGGTCAGCCATGACCCCCGCTGAGTCGAGCGCTACTCATCGTGATTTCGCGCGGTTGGCGGATGGACCGCTCGTTGCTTAGGTAGCTGTCATGACGATGGCCGCCTTTCACCCGACCACGCGCTTCACCGCTCCGAAGAAGACCGCCCAGGGGACGGTCCTCCTCATCGAAGACGACGCGCCGCTCGCGCGCAGCTTGATCCGCGTGATGAACGCGGAGGGCTACCAGGTCGTCCATGCCGGCAGCGGCTCCGCCGCGGTCGACAAGGTGATGAGCCGCTCGTTCGATGCCGTCATCTCCGACCTGAACCTCCCGGGCGCGTCCGGCGTCGACGTGCTCAACGTCGTCCGCGCGTACGACCCCGACGTGCCGCTGGTCCTCATGACGGGCTGTCCCACCGTCGACACGGCGATCGAGGCGTGCAGCCTCGGCGTCCTCGAGTACCTCGTGAAGCCGACCCCGCGCGAGCAGCTCGTTCGCGTCCTCGGCCGCGCCACGGAAGCTCGTCGCGCCGCGCTCCTCCGTCGCGAGGCGCTCGAGTCGGAGAACGCGCAGGCCACGAAGGCGACCGCCGAGACGGTCCGTCCCCCCGCCGCGAACGATGCCGACGTCGCCGTGACCGGCACTCCGACGATGCCCGCACCTGCGCTCGAGAACGATCGCGCCGCGAAGGCCGCGCTGGCCAACGCCGAGACGATCGCGGCGCTCCCCGCCGTGTCCGCCGAGAGCCCTGCGCCCGCGAGCGAACCGCCCGCAAGCGGCACGTCCGCAGCCCTTCGCGCGACGTACGAGCACGCGATGGCGACGCTCTCCGTCGAGCTCGAGCCGATCGTCGACGGCAAGACGAAGAAGCTCGTCGGCTATGCCGCGCGCATGTTCTCCACCGAAGAGACGCTCGCCACCGAGACCGCGCTCGTTGCCGCCGCGGAGCGCCTGGACGTCCTCGAGGCCCTTCGCCGTCGCGTACGCGACCTCGCCGTGAAGGCATTCGCGAGCTGCCCGCAGGATGCGCTCCTCTTCGTCGACGTGCACCCGTCCGACCTCCGCGACGGCGACCTCTACTCGCCCGAGCCGCCGCTCGCCCGCATCGCCGAGCGCGTCGTCCTCCAGGTCCGCGCGCGTGGCCTCGCGATGAACGACCTGAGCGCGCGCGCCAGCGTGCTCCGCTTCGTCGGCTTCCGCCTCGCGATCGCCGACCTCGATGCCGGTCAGGCGTGCCTCGAGCAGATCGCCGACCTCTCGCCGGAGTTCGTGAAGATCGATGCGCGCCTCGTGCGCGGCCTCGATACGTCGGCGGCGCGTCGCCGCCTCGTGAGCGCGCTCGTCTCGATGTGCCGCTCGCTCGATGCTGTCGCGATCGCTGAAGGCGTCTCCACCGCGGAGGAATGCGATGCGCTCCACGAGGCCGGCTGCGGCATGGTGCAGGGCTCGATCGCTGCCCGCTACACGGTTCCGTCGTCGCGCCGCCCCGGCCTCGCGGTGTGCGTGCGCTGAGGGCGAACGTGACGAGCGACGTGAACGCCGTCAGAGCGAGGGCATCTTCGACTTCGGCGGCTCCAGTGGAAACGCGGCTTCGAGGGTGTCGATGTCGGAGCGCGTGAGGACGAGATCCCCCGCGCGTGCCAGCTCGTCGACGTGATCGACGCGCGCGGTCTTCGGGAGGACGAAGGCACCGGGACGTCGCGCGAGGAACGCGAGCGCCACGGCGCGCGACGTAACACCGTGCGCCGAGGCGATGCCCGCGAGGACGTCGCCGCGCCAGCTGCCGCGTGTCGGGAACTGACCCGAGCCGAGCGGGCTGTAGCCGACGAACGCGATGCCGTGCCGCTCGCACACGGGTTGGAGGACATGCTCCGCGTCGCGCTCGCCGAGGTTGTAGAGCACCTGGTTGCACGCGATGACGCCTTCGCCAGCGATCTCGATGGCGCGTTCGAGGTCGGCGACGTCGAAGTTGGAGACGCCCCAGGCGAGGATCTTTCCCTCCTTCTTCAGCTCCTCGAAGGCGCGGAAGGTCTCCTCGAGCGGCTGCGTGCCGGGCCAGTGCAGCAGGTAGAGGTCGAGGCGATCGGTGCGAAGTCGGCGCAGGCTCTTCTCGCACGAGAGCAGCGTGCCCGCGTATGTCGCGTGCTCGGGATGGATCTTGGAGGCGAGGAAGACGTCACCGCGATACCCGGCGATGGCCTCGCCGACGAGCTCTTCGACGGCGCCCTTGCCATAGATCTCGGCGGTATCGATGTGCACGAGACCGAGCGCGATGGCGCGACGGATGGTGACGATCGCCGACTCGCGGTCGTCCGATTCCATCTTCCACGTGCCGAGGCCCACCACCGGCACGCGGCGGCCGAGCGGTCCGAACGGCCGCGCGTCCACGCGCCTCTCAGCGCCGGCGGCGCGCGGCGATCAGACCGAGAGCGGTCAACGCGAGCGCGGCGCCGAACCACGTCGTGCTGGAGTCGTGTCCGGCGAGCACCAGCGTGCATCCACCTGCAGATGCGTCGGCAGGTGCGGGCGCCGGCTCCGTGGGATCGCTCGTGGTCACGGGAGCTTCCTGCACGACCGGCGGATCCATGGGCGGCGGCGGTGCAGCCGCTTCGGGCGCGCCGGCGTCCATGACGCCGATGCCTTGCAGCGTCTCGTACGCTTGCACGACCGAGAGGTACGGCGGCACGTACACGGCGCCGACGCCGGCCACGTTCTGGTGGATGTTGAAGTGCAGGTGAACGGTGGTCGCCGAGCCGCCGAACTGGTTCGACACCTTGCCGATGGGATCGCCGCGCTTGACCTTCTGGCCTTCCTTCACGAGCACGTTCGACTCGTGGAGGTAGTCGTAGCGCGTGCCGTCGGCGGCGGTGAGATAGACCGAGTAGCTGCCGATGCTGGTGATGGTCCCGTCGACCACGGCCACGGTGGTGTGCACGCCCGGCTTGCAGGACGCGGCGCGGATGTCCTGGCCCTGATGGCCCGCGCCCGACGGGCAGAGCGGCATCGACCAGTCACGCGTCTCGCAGTAGTTGTCGTGCCAGGGATACGAGAAATTCTCGATGTCGCACTGCGAGCCGGTGCCCGAGTTGCCGCCGTGTCCCCAGACCTGGGAGTTCGCGAAGGCGGGGCCGCTCTCGATGGGGAAGCGAATGCCCGGCGCATAGACGTTCATGTCGACGCGGCCCTTGCCGGACCCGTTCACGAGCTTGCCGGGCGGGTCGTAGCTGAAGGGATCGGCGGCAGCGGCGACGTGCGTCGTGCCGAGCGAGGCCAGCACGAGGGCGCCCCCACGAGCGACGCGGAGGACGGTCGAGCCGCGCACGAAGCGCACGAAGGAAGAGGAAGACGAGCTCATCGACCCGACCCTCCGACGTACGAGAGCTGCGCGATGACCGAGAGGAGGAACTCGTCGCCGTGGCAGCGCGCGTCGGCAGCCTCGCTGCACTCGACGTCGACGCTGTAGGCGGCGCCGTTCTCGATCCAGGACGCCGTGCGAATGCCTTCGTTCGTCGTGACGAAGCCACGCGCGGTGCCGTTGAGACGGGCGAGCTCGCGGTTGCCGGTGGCGGGATCGATGCCCTCGTAGCGATGCGCGGCGCGCGTGCCCTGCAGGCTGATGGTCGCGCCGTCGATACGACCGGTGAGCGCGAAGTACTCGCCTTCGACCACGAGCGTCGGAGACCCCAGCTGGAGCTCGCGCGGGGCGAGGACGGGGACGGGGGAACGTGCGATGAGCGCGCGGATCTCGCGATCGCTACGGGCGCCGCTCTTCGAGAGAGAGAGGAGAGCGCCGTCGTCGACGGTGCTGAGCGCAGGCCACGCGACCGCGGGACGAACGGTGATCGAGCTCGTCGACACAGCCGGCGCGCGATCGTCGGAACGCGTCGCCGACGTGTTGCCGTTGCAGGCCACGCTCATCGATGCGCAGGGCACCGAGAGCAGGAACGCGAGAGCTGCGAAAGGAAGCGACCTCATGCGCGTACGGACTTACGGCAGGGTGCGTGGAGGGGGCAAGTCTCCGTAGCTTTGTCGCCAAACAACGACAGTGTAGGAACTGCGCCTACGTTGGCTTCAACCCGGATCTCACGAGGCGAATGGGTGCGCCGATGGGGCGGGCGAGGAGCCGCCCGAGCGTGCGAGCCGAAACGACGGCGACGACGGGGTAGCCGCCGGTGGTCGGGTGGTCGGGCCCGAGCACGACGAGCCCCCCGGGCGTGAGCTCGATCGCCCCGGCGACCATCGGCCGCGACGGCGCCCGCTCGCGTGCATCATGCATGGAATGCGTGGGCAGCTCCTCCCCCTCGAGCCGCGTCCCCATCCGATCCGACCGCGCGCCGACCCGAAACGTCGCCGCCGCGATGACCTCCATGACGCGCTCGTCGACGTCGGGCCCATCGACCACCTCGACCTCGACAACCGCGCCCGCGTCCTCGTCCTCGTCCTCGTTCGCGTCCTCGTTCGCGTTCGCGTTCGCGTTCGCGTTCGCGTTCGCGTTCGCGTCCGCGTCCGCGCGCGCGCTCGCGACCACATCCCCGCGCCGCAGCGCCCGCCCCCGATACCCACCGATCCCCGCCACGAGCAACGTCCCGCGTCCGCCCAACACCACGGGCACGTCGATCCCGCCGCGCACCGCGAGATACCGAACGCGCGCCCGCCCCTCGGTAGCGACGACGATCGCCTCACCGTCGCGCAGCACGTGCCGTCCGCGAACGTCGTCCCCGACGGTCACGCTCCCGCCGCGGGCGATCACCTCGACCATGCCGTACACCTCGATCGCGGCAGCGCCCGCAGTGTTGCCAGCGGCAGCGTTGGCGCGCGCGAGCCGCTCCGGCACCATCGCGCCTCCGTGCGGCACGCCCTCGTGCATGTGCCCTACGCGCCCCCCATCCACCACGATGGCCGGCCCAGCCACCCTCCGCACCTCGAGCCCCGACCCAGGGTCGTTCGGCGATGACCCCGGGTCGTCTCTCCCCGACCCAGGGTCGTTCGGCGCCGACCCCGGGTCGTTCGGCGACGACCCTGGGTCGGGAACGAAGCGGACGCGGTCGCCGAGGGCCAGCGTCGCGCCGCTCGGTCCGAAGGCGCGGTGATCGACGACGCGGCCGAGGAGGTTCCAGCCGCCGGGCGACGCGAACGGATAGATGCCCGTGTATTCTGCAGCTACCGCCACGCTGCCCGCCGGCACGCGCGTTCGCGGCTCCGAGCGACGTGGCAGGACGAGGCGCGGATCGAGGCCCCGCAGATACGCGAAACCCGGAAGGAAGCCGAGCATCGCGACTTCGTAGTCGGCGGCTGCATGCAGGGCGATGACGGCGTCGATCGAGAGGCCGGTGGCGGATGCGATGAGGGGGAGGTCGTCGCCGTCGTAGACGACGCGGATGGTGTGGTGGGCGGGAGCGAGAGCGGGAGCGGGAGCGAGAGCGGGAGCGGGCGCGGGAGCGAGGGCGAGGGCGAGGGCGAGGGCGGTGAGGAGGGGAGCGCGTGGGGTGGATGGGGCGAGGAGCACTGCGCCCGTGTCTTCCGCGAGGATCACGTCGACCACACCGGGGAGGGCCCGGAGGGTGAAGAAGAGCGCGCGGCGATTCGTCGACTCGGGGAGCGGGAAGCGCAGTGCACGGTCGCCGAACGGCGCGATGACCGCGCTCACGCCGGCTCCGGCGCCTTCGGTCCGAGCGCCGCACGCACCGCACGCGCGATCGTGACCGCGCCCGGGGTGTCGCCATGGATGCAGAGCGTGTCGACGTCGCCGCGTGCGACGAGCTCGCGCGTACGCGCTGCCGCGATCGCGGGGTCGACGACCAGCGCGCCCGGCTCGCCGCGCGGGACGAGACTCCCATCGGCACGGACCCCGCGATCGGCGAACGCCTCACGCTGGAAGCTCACGTTCGCGCTGCGCGCCGCTCGCTCCAGTGCGCCGCCCGCGGGACCGACGATGGCGATCGTCGAGCCGAGCGTACGCACTGCTCCGTCGACGCACGCGCGCGCGAGCGCATCGTCGGCGTTGGCGGCGTGATAGAGCGCGCCATGCGGCTTCATCGACGCGATCACGATGCCGGCACGCTTCGCGACCGCGAGGAGGCGCGAGCATTGGGCCGCGATCGACCCCGCGAGCGCCTCGGGCGCAACGGTCTGCGCGCGACGACCGAAGCCCTCGCGATCCTCGTACGACGGATGCGCGCCGACGCGCGTTCCCACGTCTGCACAGGCCTGCGTCACCCGCTCCATCGACGCTTCGTCGCCGGCATGACCGCCGCACGCGACGTGGATCACGTCGGCGAGCGCGTACAGCTCGAGAGGCTCGTCGTCGAGCTCGCCGCCGTCCACATTGAGCAACGGTTGCATGTCAGAGGACCTCGGAGTCGAGAAGCCGGCTGCGGACCACGCGTCGCGCCTTGACGCCGATGTCCACGGGATCGCCGGCGAGCGCGAACGCGCTGAGCGACGAGGGATCGAGGATCCGCACTTGCGTCGCTTGCTTGCCTTCGCCCTTCGCGATCGGCACGCCGAGGATCGAGACGTCGACGCCCGGGTCGTGACCGCTCGGCATCTTCATCTCGGAGACGATCTCGATCCGCATCGTGGCGCGCGTCGCCGTGCTCGGCATGCGGAGCTTCTTGCCCTTCAGCGCTTCGAGCGCGAGCTCGGCGGCGTTCGCCCAGCCCGCGCGACTGCCGTCGCAGTCGACCACGTCGATGCCGGTGATCATACCGGTGCGATCGGCGATGGCGCGAAACACCGCGCGGCCTTTGACCGGCGCGAAGCTCGCGCTCGTGGCATCGCCGAGCGCGCGCAGCACTGGACCCTCCGGCCCGAGGCCGAGCTCGCGTTCGCGCTGGCGAGACGGATCGCGGAGGACCTGCGTCGCTCGCGACGGCGTCGGAGACGGCGGCCCAATGGGCGCTTCCGAGTCGATGCGCGTCGCGAACGTGTTGGGCCCCTCGAGGGCGAGCCCGAGGTGAGGAGGCGTGCCAGGCAGGGACATGGTGACGCCGGTAGTAGAAGAAGACGAGGGCGCCGCTCCCGCGCCCGGCCCTTCACCCGCTCCCGCGCCCGGCCCTTCACCCGCTCCCGCACTCGCACTCGCACTCGCACGCGCTCCCGCTCCCGCCCTCGCTCCCGCCCTCGCGCCCGAAGCGAGCGCGCGTGAGGAGCCAAGCGCGGCGGCAGCGGGCCCGACCGGATCCGACGGCACTTCGATCGACACCTCATAGGGAGTCTCGACCGGAGCAGGCGCGGCGACAGGACGCTCTTGCGGGCGTGTCTCGACGAGCGCAATCGCGACGACGACGTGGATGACGAGCGCCGCGAAGAGCGCGCGCTTCGAGATGTCGGTGTCGCCCCGCACGCGGACTCAGGTGCCATCGATGGGCTTGGGGTTCAAGCCGCCGCGAAACGCAGCGGAAAGACGCAGGACGTCCCCTTGCATCGGCACCGCATCCTCCTTACGGTCTCCGCGACATGACCGACAAAGTCTCGAGCGTCCGAAGCATCCTCGCTGCAGTCGAGCTCTTCCTCCTCGTCATCGCGGGAATCTTCGCGGTGCCTGGTTGTCAGAAGTACGACCAGCTCGTCGAAAAGGACCAGGTCGCCCAGCAGAAATGGTCCGACCTCGAGGCCGATCTCCAGCGTCGCGCCGAGCTGATTCCGAACCTCGTCGCCACGGTGAAGGCCGCCGCCAACTACGAGCAGTCGACGCTCACGAAGATCACCGAGGCACGCGCCTCCGCCACGAGCATCAAGCTCTCCGGCGACGACTTCACGGATCCGGCGAAGATGAAGGCGTTCGAAGACGCGCAGGCCAAGCTCAGCGCCGGCGCCATCGGTCGTCTCCTCGTCTCGAACGAGAACTACCCCAAGCTCCAGGCGAACGGTCAGTACACCGATCTCATGAAGCAGCTCGAGGCCACCGAGAACCGCATCCTCCGCGCGCGCCAGCAGTACAACGAGGCGGTGAAGGACTACAACTCCGAGCTCGGCAAGATTCGCGGTGCGGTCGTCAACAAGGCGACGGGCACGCCGTTCAAGCCGCGCGTCTACTTCGCCGCGTCTCCCGAGTCGACGGCGGCGCCCAAGGTCTCGTTCTGATCGCGCTGCTTCGCTGATCTAGAGATCGAGCGTCATCGCCGGCGATACGCCTTCGTCGGTCGTGACGTTCGCGAACGTGGTGGTGCCTTCGCTCCACAGTCCCCGGTCTTGGTGGATGTGGCCGAAGAGATGGAGCTTCGGCTGCACCGCCCGCACGCGCGCGAGCAGATCCGCGCAGCCGACGTGGCGCTCCTCGTCTTTCCAGCGGATGCGGTCGCCGAAGCCGTGCGGGGGTCCGTGCGTCACGAGGACGTCGACGTGCTCGGGGATCCTCGCCCACTTCGACGCGAGCTCGGCGCCGCGCGTCGCGCCGAACGCCCAGATGCGGAACTTCGGCTGCCACGGGCTGCCATAGAAGACGAGGCCTTCGACGACCGCCGCTTCGTCCTCGAGATAGAGGAAGCCGTCGAGGAGCGCGCGCGCCTCCGCGGGGCGCTTCTCGAGACAGACCTCGTGGTTGCCGGCCACGATGATCTTGATTGGATGCGGGAGCGCGCGCAGGAAATCGACGGCACGCGCGAGCTCGTCGAGCGAGCCGTGCTGGAGCATGTCGCCGGCGTGCACGAGGATGTCCCCGTCCGGCACGACGAGGGCGTCGTGCTGCAGGTGCGTGTCGGCCATGGCGACGATGCGCATAGGAAACTATGGTACCCTGCTCGGTGGCATGGCGCGCGTACGCAGCTACTGGGGCTGGGGATACGAGGACAAGCTCCCTCGTGACGACACGCGCAAGGCGGTCGCGGAGCGGCTCGGCGCCGTCTTCGGCAAAGCGCCCGCGCTGAGCCCGCTTCCCACGCTCGACGCCGTGAAGATGGCCGAGCCTCGGTACTCGCCCCCCGTCGAGCTCCGCAGCATCGGCACCATCGACAAGCACGAGCGCGCCGTCCACACCTACGGTCGCGGCTATCGCGATCTCGTGCGCGGTTTCAACGGCGACTTCAGCGCAGCTCCCGACTGGGTCTTCCACCCCACCGAGGAGCAGCACATCACCGCGCTCTTCCGCTTCTGCGAGAAGGAGTCGATCGCCTTCATGCCGTTCGGCGGCGGCACCGGCGTCGTCGGAGGGACCGAGCTCTCGCCGGCTCCCGGCAGCCGCTTCCGCGGCACCGCTTCCGTCGACATGTCGCGCATGGACAAGGTGCTCGACTTCGACATGATGTCGCGCGCCGCGCGCATCCAGGGCGGCGCGACGGGGCCGCGCATCGCCGATCAGCTCCACGTGCACGGCTTCTCGCTTCGTCACTTCCCGCAGAGCTTCGAGCTCTCCACCCTCGGCGGTTGGATCGCGACGCGCGCCGGCGGTCACTACGCCACGCTCTACACGCACATCGACGACTTCGTCGAGTCGGTGCGAATGGTGACGCCCGCGGGCGTCTTCGAGACGCGTCGCCTTCCGTCCTCCGGTGCCGGTCCCAGCCCCGAGCGCTTCGTGCTCGGCTCCGAGGGCGCGTTCGGGATCATCACCGAGGCCTGGATGCGCGTGCAGCCGCGCCCGCGCTGGCGCGCTTCGGCAAGCGTGCATTTTACACGCTTCGAGGATGCCGTCGTCGCTGCCCGCATGCTCTCGCAGTCGGGTCTCTATCCGTCGAACTGTCGCCTGCTCGATCCCGGCGAGGCGATGCTCCATCAGGTCGCGACCGACGGCACCAGCGTGCTCCTCATCGCGTTCGAATCGGCCGACCATCCCGTCGAGCCGTGGATGGAGCGCGCGCTCTCCATCGCCACCGACCTCGGCGGCGACGGTGACGAGCCGAAGTACACGACCGACGTCGTGAACTCGATCGCGCCGCGCGCCTCGTCGATTCCCGCGCCGCCGCCCTCGACGAACCGCCCGCCCTCGATCGACCACGACGCGAGCGACGCATCCAGCTGGAAGCAGGCCTTCCTCGATGCTCCGTATCTCCAGAGCGCGCTCGTCTCGATGGGCGTCGTCTGCGACACGTTCGAAACCGCGTGCACGTGGGATCGCTTTGCCTCGCTCCACGCCGCGGTGACCAAGGCGGTCGACGCAGCGATGAAGGAGGCGTGCGGCGGAGGCATCGTCACGTGTCGCTTCACGCACGTGTATTCCGACGGTCCCGCGCCGTACTACACGTTCGTCGCTCCTGGTCGCGCCGGCGCCGAGCTCGAGCAGTGGGCCAAGATCAAGTCCGCTGCGAGCGAGGCACTCCTCGCGAATGGCGGAACCATCACGCATCATCACGCCGTCGGTCGCTTGCACCGACCCTGGTGGGAGAAGGAGCGGTCGCCGCTCTTCGAGGCCGCGCTCTCTGCCGCCAAGGACCGTCTCGATCCGGGCGGCATTCTCAACCCGGGCTGCCTGCTTCCGTCGAAGCCGTAGCTTCGCAGGCGCCTGACATGCGAAAGGCCTGACACGCGAAAGGGTGGAGTCGCATCGCGACCCCACCCCATCGTTTCCTAGCTCACGGGCTCAGGGCTTCGCAGCCGTCGCCGTACCGGTCATCGCGACGCCGCCGCCGCCGCCGCTCGGCGCGCTGTCGACGCACGAGGGGCCGTAGCCGTTGTTCACCTGCGGAGCGGGGAGCGCGAGCTCGGAGCCTGCGCCACCGAGGTTGTTCGCGTCCTTCGCGATGACGCCGCCGTACGAGATGCTGTAGACGAAGTTGTCGAGGAAGACGCCGCGACGAACCTGCGGACCGTAGTAGCCGCCGCAGTAACCGCCCGGGTAGCTCGAGACGAGCTTCGTGTGGTCGATGCTACCGAGCTTCGTGAAGCCGGCGGCCGCGTCGACCTTGAAGAGCTCGAGCGAGCTGTGCATGCCGTCGGTCTGCGACGGATCGTAGCCGTAGTAGGGGAAGGCGAGCATGCCCTGGTCGGCGAAGTACGTGAACGCCTTGTGGTCGTTCTCGGCATCGCTGTAGCCGTACTCGCTGCTCGAGTACGTGAACTTCTGCGCGACGATCGGGTTGGTCGCGTCCGTCACGTCGAAGATCTGGAGCTGCAGACCGAGCACGTGGCCCGTTGCGTCTGCGGCGCGACCAATCGTCATGAGGTGCGTCGCGTCGAGCGGGTGCATGTACTCGCTGAAGCCCGGGATGGTGAGCTCGGCCACCTTGGCCGGCGTCGCCGGGTGCGAGAGGTCGATGACGAAGAGCGGGTCGACGCGACGGAAGGTCGTGACGTAGCCGCGGCCTTCGATGAAGCGCACGCTGTAGATCTGCTCGTTCGGCGCGAGCTCACCAACGTCGCCCGCGAGGTCGAGCCAGCCGCCGTTCACGTTGAGCGTGAAGACGTGGTTGACGTTCGAGGGGCGATCCTGCGGGCCCGTGGTGTCGCCGGGGAAGGTCGGCTGGAGATACTGGCCGTCCTGATCGAGGTACATGCGGTTCTCGCTCGTGGCGATGCGCAGGTAGCCGTCCTTGTCGTCGAGCGAGAACTGGTCCTTCACGTTGCCGGCGACGGTGCCGGACGCGACGTAGTTCGGGAAGTTCGCGTCGCTCGCGAACTCGAACTTGTGGAGGTGCGTCTTGCTCGTCGCCCACGCGGTCACCGAGAGCGGCTTGGCAGTGGTGGCGTCGCGCGGGCGAAGCGTCTTCGTACCGATGCCGCCGCTGGCCGGCGTCGGCGCGGGCGGCGGAGACGCCGTCGTGCTGCCGGCGCTCACGGTGCCGCTGCCGGTGCTGCCTGCGGTGCCGCCCGAGGAGATGCCGGTCGCGCCGTCTGCCCAGGCGTAGGGCATCTCGACCCAGGCCTGCGCGGCGAGATAGATGGTGTCCTGGCTGCCGTAGACGGTCTCGGCGCGGCCGAGGATCGCCGACTCACGAGGGAGCGCGCCCGGGTTCGCGAGATCGATGCTCGCCACCTCGGTGAGGCCGCTCTCGGTGCTGCCGGTGGAAGGAACGTAGAAGTCCTCGCACGCGACGCTCGATGCGGTGACGGCGCCGCCGTTCTTCGTGAACGTGTACGGAAGCCAGTCCGAGAGCTGGCTCGCGTTGATGGCGGCCTGGTTGATGCTGCGGAGCTGCTCGAGCGCGGCGATCATCGCCGTGCCCGTCTGCGGATACGGATTGGCCTGCGGCTGCGCTGGATCGGTGACCGGCGTCGGCGCGCCGCCCTTCGTGTTGCCGGTCGACGGATCGGTCGGCGGCGGCGCATCAGGAGCGCTCGGCGCGCCCGTCGGGCCGCCGTACACCGGCTGCGGGTAGAGATCGTAGACGCTGTACTTCAGCTTCGGACCGTGCGCGTTGCCGGAGAGCACCGTGCGAACGTGCGTGCCGACGCGGCGCGAGTCGAGG
>JAXDMI010000218.1:0-2523 GCA_034666145.1 Myxococcales bacterium
GCGATATCTTCGGGGCCCGCGGCGCCGCCGCCACCTCCGGCTCCGGTCGCGCCTGCGTTGCCCTCGTTGCCCGCCGGCATGGCGGGATGACCCGGCGGGAGGCCCGGCGCGGGCATCGCGGACATCACGCTCGCGGTCGAGGTCGACGCAGCCTGCTCGGGGATCGGCTCCGGCGGCTTGTTGCAGGCCGCAACGAGCGCGACACCCGCGAGAGGCGCGAGCAGAGCGAGGACAGCCGGCGTGACGAGGACGGCGAGCTTCTTCATCGGCGGTCTCCTACCACGGGCGCGGGATGCCTGGAATGCGGCGAGAAAAGCGCGCTAGAAGGATGGGCGCCCCGTTCTCCTTCGCTCCTTCGCTCATGCCGTTCTCCGCACGCACCTCGCAGCACGACGAACCGAACCCGCTCGCCGCGGCCGTCGGTCGCGCGCGAGCACGCGATGGCGGACGCACGCTGCTCGATCTCACGATCGGCAATCCCACCACCGCCGGCATCCCGTACGCGGCACAAGAGATCCTCGAAGCGCTCTCCGATCCGAGCGGGATGATCTACGCGCCCGAGCCGCTCGGCACGATGGCGGCACGCGAGGCCGTCGCACGCGACTGGAGCGCGCGAGGCACGGCGATCGATGCGTCGCGCATCGCGCTGACCGCGAGCACGAGCGAAGCGTACGGCGTGCTCTTCAAGGTGCTGTGCGACCCCGGCGACGAGGTGCTCGTGCCCGCGCCGAGCTATCCGCTCCTCGGGTTCCTCGCCGCGTTCGAATCGGTGCGCCTCGTGCCGTATCCGCTCGTCTATGCGGGGCGCTGGCACGTCGACATCGCCGCGTTGCGCGCCGCGATCGGACCGCGAACGAAGGCCATCGTGGTGGTCAGCCCGAACAACCCCACCGGCTCGTATCTCGGCGTCGAGGAGCTGGAGGCGATGCTCGACCTCGGGCTGCCGATCGTGAGCGACGAGGTGTTCGCTACGTATCCGCTCGCAGGCGCGGCCGGCGAGGTGCCCGAAGGACGCGTGGCGAGCGTGGCGGGCGCACGTCGTGGTCTCGTCTTCGCGCTGTCCGGGCTGTCGAAGCTGGCGGCGCTCCCGCAGATGAAGCTCGGGTGGATCGGCGTCGCCGGCGAGCCGAGCGTCGCCGCGCGCGCGATGGCGCGGCTCGAGCTGGTGCTGGACACGTATCTCTCGGTCGCGACGCCCGTGCAGCATGCGCTGCCGGCGATCCTGCGCACGCGAAGCATCGCCGAGGAGGCCATCCGCACGCGCACGCGCACGAACCTGCGCGTCCTCCGCGAGGTGCTCGCGCGCGCGCCCTCCGCGAGCGTGCTCGACGTCGAAGGAGGCTGGTATGCGATGGTCCGCGTCCCCGACACGCGCAGCGACGAAGAGTGGGCGCTCGAGCTCGTGGAGCGTGACGCAGTCCACGTGCAGCCCGGATACTTCTTCGACATGAATCGCGGCGCGCATCTCGTGCTCAGCTTGCTCACGCCGGAGGAGACGTTCG
Organism: Myxococcales bacterium; assembly: GCA_034666145.1. Classification (GTDB taxonomy): domain Bacteria; phylum Myxococcota_A; class Polyangia; order Polyangiales; family Polyangiaceae; genus Labilithrix. The sequence continues at coordinate 1,503 of JAXDMI010000218.1, forward strand.
CCGAGGGCGTGAAGCGCATCGCCTCCCGCATCGAGGAGCAAGCATGACGACGGCTCTGCGATCACTCGGCCTGCGCACGTTCGCGGTGGTCGCGCTGGCGATGATCACCACGACCTCGCTCGGTTGCACCAAGAACCAGCTGCTCGACATCGCCATGAGCGGCGTGTCGCGGCCGAGCGCGCCGCACGGCATGCACGTCGGCGACCGCCTCATCCTCGCGGGCGACATGCACTGCCACGTGATGCCCCCCGACTCGACGCATCATGTCTCGCGCGAGCTCCCCGAGACGCTGGCGCTCGCGAAGTCCGAGGGCCTCGACTTCGTGGTCCTCACGCCGCACGTCCCGGCGCGCTTCTACATGGATGAGGAGATGCGCGGCTGGGTGCTCGAGACGCAAGCGGAGCTCCGCGCGCGCACCGCGCGCCTCCAGCCCGAGCTCGTCGTGATCCCGGGCTTCGAATACACCGACTTCCGCTACGGCCACGTCGGCATGTCCTTCGCCGATCCCAAGGAGATCATCGACGGCCTCGGCTCCGAGGAAGCGCGCAACGACCCGGAGCGTTTCTTCGAGATGTGGGCGGCGCGCGGCGGCATCATCACCATCAATCACCCGATGAATCGGCCGCTGCCGAAGGCCGCCTTCCGCGAGCTCGGCGCCGACATGTCCTGGCGCGCGTTCAACGGCGCCACCGTCCCCGCCGAGATCGCCTGGGTCACCACGCACGCCACGTCGATCGAGACGTTCAACAGCATGGTGGCCGGGCTGCGCGATCAGTTCATCATCGGTGACGAGGATCGCTCGCTGCGCGAGGCTTCTCACGTCGCCGACGAGATGGTGCGCACGCAACACCGCCGCATCGCCTCGGTCGGCGGCTCGGACAGCCACGGCAACTGGCTTCGCGCGACCACCTTCGTGCTCGCGAACGATCGCTCGATCGAGGCCATCCGTAAGGGCATTGGGGGCGCTCATACGTGCGTGCGCGGCCCAGAGGCATGCACGCTCGAGCTCCGGAGCGACGGC
>JAXDMI010000219.1:0-9065 GCA_034666145.1 Myxococcales bacterium
GTCCGTACCCGCCCGGCCAGCACGGTCAGGGCCGCGTCAAGCTGACGGAGTACGCCGTCCGCCTCCGCGAGAAGCAGAAGACCCGCCGCATCTACGGCGTCCTCGAGAAGCAGTTCCGCAAGTACTACTTCGACGCGACCCGCCGTAAGGGCCGCACGGGCGAGCAGATGCTCGGCCTCATCGAGAGCCGCCTCGACAACGTCGTGCAGCGCCTCGGCTTCGGCTCGTCGCGCAACGAAGCGCGCCAGCTCGTGAAGCACCAGCACATCCTCGTCAACGGCAAGCGCGTCGACATCCCGTCGTACCTGCTCAAGCCGGGCGACAAGGTCGAGGTTCGCGAGAAGAGCCGCGGCATCAAGTTCATCGCGGCCTCGCTCGCGCAGGTCGAGCGTCGCGCCCAGCTCTCGTGGCTCGAGCTCGACAAGGCGAACTTCGCCGGCGTCTTCAAGGGCCAGCCGGTCCGCGACGAGCTCAACGAGCCGCCGATCCGCGAGCAGTACATCGTCGAGTATTACAGCCGCTAATCGGCTGAAGATCTCATCACCGTAGCAACACGGGCAGAGGGCGGCGCCGACCGGAGAGCGGGTTCGAAGGCGGAGCGGGACCCTCGCGTGAACGACCGAGTAGAAAGAGGAGCAAAGACGCATGAGCAACATCACGACGCGTAACTGGCGGGACCTGATTCGTCCCCGCGGCATCCAGATCGAGACCGAGACGCTCACCGACTTCTACGGTCGCTTCACCTGCGAGCCCCTCGAGCGCGGCTACGGCATCACGCTCGGCAACTCGCTCCGTCGCGTTCTCCTCTCGTCGCTCCAGGGCGCGGCCGCCACGGCCATCCGCGTCGACGGCGCGCTCCACGAGTTCACGACCATCGGCGACGTCGTCGAAGACGTGACCGACATCATCCTCAACCTGAAGGAAGTCGTCTTCAAGTCGGCGACGGCGAAGACGTACCAGGTTCGCCTCGACAAGGAGGGCCCTGGCCCCGTCTACGCGAAGGACGTCACGCTCCTCGACGGTCTCTCCGTCCTGAACCCCGACCACCTCATCGCGACGCTCGACAAGAAGGGCCCCCTCGCGATGGAGCTCACGGTCAACGTGGGCCGCGGCTACGTCCCCGCCGAGAAGAACAAGACGCCGACCATGCCGATCGGAACGATCCCGATCGACGCGCTCTTCAGCCCCGTCCGCAAGGTGAACTACACGGTCACCAACGCGCGCGTCGGGCAGGTCACCGACTACGACAAGCTGACCCTCGAGGTCTGGACCAACGGCGCCGTGAAGCCCCAGGACGCCGTCGCGTACGCGGCGAAGATCCTCAAGGAGCAGCTCACGATCTTCATCAACTTCGAGGAGACCGAGGAGACGTCGTACGTCTCGGGCACCACCGAAGAAGAGCCGCTCAACGAGAACCTGTTCCGCTCGGTCGACGAGCTGGAGCTCAGCGTTCGTTCGGCGAACTGCCTGCAGAATGCAAACATCACCCTCATCGGCGAGCTGGTTCAGCGCACCGAGCAGGACATGCTGAAGACGAAGAACTTCGGCCGCAAGAGCCTCAAGGAGATCAAGGAAATCCTTGCCAACATGGGCCTCTCGCTCGGCATGAAGATCGACAACTGGCCGCAAATGCTCGAGCGCTGGAAGGCGCAGCAGGCCCAGAACTAAGCCTCCTTTAGAGAAGAGACGAGAGAGTCATGCGTCACAACAATGCAGGTCGTAAGTTCGACCGGAACACCAGCAGCCGCAAGTCGATGTTCCGCAATCTCACGGCCAATCTCGTGCTCAACGAGCGCATCGAGACGACCGAGGCGAAGGCGAAGGAGCTGCGTCGCGTCGCCGAGCGTCTGATCACCAAGGCGATTCGCCTCGGTGAGATCTCGTACACGCCGCAGGAGAAGCTCTCCGACGTCGACAAGGGCAAGCGCCTTGCGACCAAGCGGCTCATCTCGGCGTTCCTTCCCCGTTGGGGAACGTCCGTCGCGAAGGGCGGCGAGACCAAGAAGGTCGATCTGGTCGAGAAGGTCATGCTCGATCTCGCGAAGCGCTTCTCGAAGCGGCCGGGTGGCTACACCCGCACCGTGAAGATGGGCCAGCGTCGCGGCGACAACGCTCCGCTCGTCATCATCGAGTTCGTCGATCAGGCGAGCGCGGTCGAGGGCGAGGGCGGCGAGAAGAAGGCGAAGAAGGCGGCCCCCAAGAAGGCAGCCGCTTCGAAGAAGACCGCGAAGGCCGCCGCAGCGGCGGGCTGAGCGACACCCGCCGCCGGCGGGTGACTCACGACAAAGGCGACGGGCGCGAGCTCGTCGCCTTTTTTGCGTCCGGCGCCGAGTGAGGCATGCGCTTACACACGCGTTGAAGGCGTTGACGCGGTGAAGCGCGAGCACGGGTACGGGACGTACTGAGGCACTGCGCCTCCTCGCCGTTGCGCGGCGGGGGTGGACCTCCGTATCCTCAACGACAATGCTTGGAATCCGATCTCGGGCCCTCGGGGGCTGGCTGCTGGCTGGTGGTGTCCTCGCAACGACCATCGTTGGAGCCTGCGCCGACAAGAAGGGCGCAGTCATGCTGGCCATCAACACGGACATGCGGGCGCCGAAAGACGTCAACGCGGTGTCGGTGACGATCAGCACGAACGGCGCCATCAAACACAGCTTCATCGGTCGCGTGACGCCGCAGGGCGAGGTGCTCCTTCCGGCGACGCTCGCCATCGTCGAGCCCGACGACGCCAGCGCGACGATCCGCATCCGCGTCATGGCGTTCCAGGACCGTCGCCCGCGCGTGCTGCGCGACATTCGCACGACCGTGCCGACGGGCGGTCGCACGGCGCTCCTCCGCATCCCGCTGAACTTCGTCAACGACGGCATGGTGGTCGGCGCGTCACTTCCGATGGGCATCGTCCCCGATCCGGCGCCGGGCACCGGCGGTGAGACGCCGGTCGGCGGAACCAGCAGCAGCGGCGGCAGCGGCGGGACGATGGCCGACGGCGGATCGGACGGCGGATCGGACGGTGGCTCCAGCGGCGGCTCCAGCGGCGACGGCAGTCAGTTCGGCACCACCGCCGGCGACTACGACTTCATGTCGGCATTCCAGCCGCCGTGCTCGCCGCCCGACGGCAACATCCAGAACCAGACCATCATCGACGGCCAGTGCGCCGACAACTACGTCGATCCCGCATCGCTTCCCGACTTCGACTCCGCGCAGATCGGTGACAGCACCGACGTCGGCACCTGCTTCGATCTCGCGAAGTGCTTTGCGGGCGCGGTCGGCATCGGCGACACGGGAGCTGGCGTGGACGACGCCGGCGTTGCTACGGACAGCGGCGCGGCGGCACCCGATGCCAGCGCCGGCGGCACTTGCCCGGCGGGCGAGGTCGCGTGCGGCGCCATGGGCTGCACCAACACGCAGCTCGATCCGAACAACTGCGGCAAGTGCGGAACCATCTGCAACACCGGTTCGGGCGAGTCCTGCACCGCCGGCATCTGCGGTCCGAAGCCCTTCAAGGACTTTCGCCCGGCGGCCGTCACGCTCGATCGAAATACGTGCGCTGTGCACCTGAATGGCTCGAGCGCGGATCGTCTCAACCTCGCCATCGTCACGCCCGACACCGGCGAGTGCGTGCGTCCCGGCGAGTGTTACGTGCCGATCGACCGCGGCCCCAGCGGCTGGCAGGAACAGAACGGCGTCGTCCAGCTGCCGAAGTACGTCTGCACGCTGCTCAACGGCAAGAACCTCCGCCTCGCGACGTCGTCCGACGTCTGCGCTGCGAAGGAGGAGAAGAACCCGATCTGCACGCCCAAGGTGGGCGAGGCGATCTTCGACAGCGGCACCGTCAACCCGTCGGGTGACAGCGGAACGTCGGCCACGCCGGTGCGCGTCGCCACGGAGGACTTCGCGACCTCGGTCGCCGTCGCGACGTCGACGCTGTTCTACGCGTCGTCGTCGAATGTCGGGCGACTCAGCCTCACCGACGCTGCTGCGAAGCCCACGCCGATCCCCGGCATTCCGGCGTCGAAGCTGCCCTGGCGTTTCGGCTTCAGCGACACGAGCGCGGGCCCGGCGGCCGTGATCGGCCTCACCAACGGCACGGCGAGCGGCTTCGTCGTCAGCGAGCCGAATCCGTCGTCGTCGATGGTCGCCGTCTCCGACAACACCGTGGACGTGAGCACGATCCGCAGCGCGTCCGGCACCCTCGGCTGGGCGACGCCGCTCGGCCCGAAGGGCATCTTCGTCAGCAGCAACTCCGGCATCGCCACCCCGACGCAGCTCGCCGTCACGCAAGTGACCGCCGTGATCGCGTCGTCCAACACCGACGAGGCCATCATCGTCGGTGACGCGAACGGTGGTGTTCGTGGTTGCTCGCTCGCGCAAAACACCTGCGCGCCTGCCGCGACGGCGCCGGGCGGAGGTCGTGTCGACGTGTTGGCGATCGCTGCCGACAACTTCCACGGCTACGCGCTCACGCCGAACGGGCTCGTTCGCGGCCTCATCACCGGCGGCACGCCGTCCAACGTGGGCTTCGTCGCGCAGGCGAACACCGCGGGCATCGATGACGCGACCTCGCACTACGTCCGCGGTCTCGCGGTCGGCCCGAGCTGCGTGTTCTTCACGAGCTCGGCGGGTCTCCACTTCACGCACGACAACGGCAACACGCCGGGCGAGGCACGCGTCATCGTTCCCGCCGTCACCAGCGCTCCGATGCTCGGCATCGCGCTCGGTCCGGTGCCTCTGGTCCCGGGCAACACCGCGATCTACTACACGGTCTTCGCGTCGCGCGACCAAGGCGGCGGAGTCTGGCGCGTCGCGATACCTGCAGAGTGCATGGGAACCAGCACCGGCGACGGCGGCATCGGACCCGTGGACGCCGGCGCCGACGCGGCGCCCAAGTGCGGACCCGGGAACTGCCCGACCGGCTGCTGTACTGCAGCAGGCGCATGCCTCGACTTCGCGCTGTCGCAGCAATCCAACACCGCCTGCGGAAGCATGGGCGGCATGTGCATGGACTGCACGCCGGGCGGCACCTCCTGCGCGCCGATGGGCGTCGTCGGCGGCATCTGCGGCGGTTGAGGGCGGCACGACATCATGACGAGCACGAGCAACACCGAGGACGGACATGAGTAGCAACGCCACCAGCGCACCCGAGGCCGGACAGACCCTGGCAGGGAAGTATCTCGTCGAGGAGGTCCTCGGCGTCGGCGGCATGGGCATCGTCGTCGCTGCGAGGCACCTCCAGCTCGACCAGAAGGTGGCGATCAAGTACCTGCTGCCCGCTGCGCTCCTCAACCCGGAGGTCGTCGAGCGATTCGCACGCGAAGCGCGCGCTGCTGCGAAGATCCGCGGTGAGCACGTCGCGCGCGTCATCGACGTCGGTCAGTTCGACGACGGCGCGCCGTACATGGTGATGGAGCATCTCGAGGGACACGACCTCGCGAAGCATCTCGAGCTGCACGGGCCGCTACCCATCGAGGACTCCATCCGCTTCCTCCTCGAGACCTGCGAGGCGCTCGCAGAGGCGCACTCCGCGAAGATCGTTCATCGCGATCTCAAGCCGTCGAACATGTTCCTTTCGACGCAGCCCGACAAGAGCGCCATCATCAAGGTGCTCGACTTCGGCATCTCGAAGACCGGCGACGCGCCGAGCGCCTCGCTGACCAAGACGTCCGCGCTCATGGGCACGGCGTTCTACATGTCGCCCGAGCAGCTCACGAATCCGAAGGGCGTCGATCATCGCTCCGACATCTGGTCGCTGGGCGTCATCCTCTACGAGCTCCTCGCCGGGCGGCAGCCGTTCCTGGGCGAGAGCGTGCCGGAGATCATCGGCGCCATCCTCACGAACAGTCCCGACGGCGTTCGCACGTTGCGTCCGGACGTGCCCGTCGCGCTCGAAGAAGTGATCGGAAAATGCCTGCAGTCCAAGGCTGCGGATCGCTACCAGAGCGTCGCTGGTCTCGCGGCCGCGCTCGGGCCGTTTGCGCACGTGCGCGATCGCATCAGCGTCGACATCATCGCGCGCGTCCTCGGCGAAGCGGCGCCGGTGGCAGCGGCTCCGCCGAAGAATCCCAACCTCGCGAAGGCCACGGTCCTCGGCGGCCAGATCGCGCAGCCGCAGCAGACGACGCCGACGATGGAGTCCGCGAACGCTGCTCGGGTATCGCCGGCCGCCTCGACGAGCGCGCCGCCTCCGAGCTTGCAGTCCGCGAGCGAGAAGCAAGAGGCGCCTGCCGTCGCCGCGGTGACGACGCACGCATTGGCGACGTCCGCGATCACGACGGCACCGAAGCGCACGCCCATGCCGCTCATTGCGGGTGCCGCGATCCTCGTCGTCGCCGTCGCCGTCTTCGGTGGGATGAAGCTCTCGGCGAGCTCGAAGTCCGAGGCTCCTCCGGTGGCAGCAACGGGCCTCGTCCCGGCCGCTCCCGTCGATCCGCATCCCACCGGCACGTCGATCACGACGATCCTTCCCGCGGTGACGGCAGCCACGAATCCCGCCGCGGATCCAGCGCCGGCGACGCCTTCCGCAACGGCTGCGGCGGCGACGAACGCGACGACGCCGCGTGGCAACACGCCGCCGCGCACGGCGGTCCCCGCGCCGCCCGCACCAGCCAAGTCGGGCGCGCCCGTCGCGAACGCAGCGCCTCCCGCTTCCGCGGCGCCTGCCGCTCCTGCGTCCGCCGCACCTGCCGCCGTCCCCGTCTCCGCACCGAGCAGCAGCACGAAGTCGAACCCCTTGCAGATGGGCATCAAGTGAGAAAAGTCGCTCTCGTCTCCGCTCTCGTCTCCGCTCTCGTGATCTCGCTCTTCGCGCAGGGCGCCCTCGCGCAGCCGAAGGCCGCGCCTACGAAGCCGGGGACGAAGCCCGCGCCCGCAACCGCGGTGCCGCCTCCGCCTGCGCCGCCCGAGCCGCCTCCGCCTCCGCCGGGTCCGCCGACCCTCTCCGAGTCGCTCACCGGAGCCGCGAAGGGCGACTACGAATCCGGCAAGCTCCTCTACACCGACGGCGACTACGCGGGCGCGCTCGTGAAGTTCTCGAGCGCGTACGACGCATCGAAGGATCCGCGCCTCCTCTACAACATGGCGTCCGCGGAGAAGAGCCTGCGCCACTACGCGAAGGCGCTGGGGCTCTTGCGGCAGTACGCGAAGGACGACACCAAGGTCCTCTCCGAGCAAGACAAGAAGGAAGCCGACGAGCTCATCAAGGTGATGGAGCCGTTCACCGCAAAGCTGCTCGTGAACGTGAGCGAGCAAGGCGCCGACGTGACCATCGATGACGAGGCCGTCGGAAAATCTCCGGTCGAGCCGGTCGTCGTCGACATCGGTACCCGCAAGCTGCGCGTGCACAAGGACGAGTTCGAGGACTTCTCGAAGGAGCTCCCCGTCGGCGGCGCCGCGCAGGTCGCCGTCGAGGTGAAGCTCGTCAAGATCGTGCACGAAGGTCGCCTCGTCGTGAAGACGGCGAAGGACGCCACCATCGCCATCGACGACAAGGTGGTCGGAAGCGGAGACTGGGCGGGCACGCTGCCGAGCGGAGGTCACACGCTGAAGGTCACCGCGCCGAAGATGCGCGTGTACCAGAGCGAGGTCCTCATCCAGGACAAGCAGTCACGCGACGTCGCGGTGACGCTCGAGCCGGAGCCGAGCAAGGGACTGCCGGCGTGGGCCTGGATCGGCGGCGGCGTGCTGCTGACCGGCGGCCTCGTCACCGGCGGCTACTTCCTCTTCAAGCAGAGCCCGACGTACCAGGGACCCGACGGCAATCTGTCGCCCGGTGTCGTCCAGGCGAACGCGCCGATCCACTTCCGCTAGCTCGCTTCTTCGCGTGGCGAGGTTTACGCAGCCTTCGCGGGGCGAGGCCGGCGACGGCCGGCGAAGAGCACGAGGCCGATCACGGCGAGCAGGAAGCACGCGACGGCGGCGGCCACGTTGCGCGTGCGGGTCTGTCGATCGGCGACGCTCGACGAGAGGCGATCGAGCTCGGCCCGCGCCTTCGCATGCGCGGGATCGAACGTGAGCGCGCGCTTGAACGGCTCGCCATCGGGGATGCCGTGCGCGACGAGGTCCTCGCCTTCGAGGTACGCGATCTCCGCCTTCACGTGCGGCGCGCGCGGACCATCGGGCGCGAGCCGCTCCGCTTTGCGGAGGAGCGCGAGCGCCGCCACCGGATCGTCTTGCTCTATTTTCTCGGCCTTCTCGACGTAGGCGGGCACGGTCTCGGCGCGACGATCGAGCATCGGCTGACGCGCGAGCACCTTGTCGAAGGAGGCGACGGCTTCGTCGAGCTTGCCCTCCTTCTGCTTCGTGAGCCCGTCTTCGAGCAGACCGTAGACCTCCTGCAACCGCACGCGGTCGTAGGCCGCGAAGAGCTCCTTCGCCACCTCGGATGCCTGCCAGCCGTCGGGCGCGCTCTTGCCGGTGAGGTTCGAGTACGCCTCGCGCAGCTTCCAGATCGCGTCTTGCCCGAAGCTGGTGAGCGACTCGCGCGCTGCGGTGCGCACCTGCACGCGATCGGAGCTCACGAACGAGAGGATCACGGGCACGGCATCGAGATCGTGGATGACGCCGTACGCATGGAGCACGTCGGCGAGGACCTGGTTGTCGTGGGTCTGCACCGCGTCGCCGGGGATGCGTTTGCCCATGGCCTCGAGCTGGCCGTACGCCCAGTGACGAAGGTCGGCGGAAGAATCCTTCCGCGTCTCGATGAGCGCGGGCAGAGAGCGGTCGCCGAGCACGCGAATCTGGCGCGTGATCTCGGGACGGAACGCGCCGCCATGATCGCCCGCCGCCTTCACGAGCTGGCGCACGGCGGGCGTCGTGCCGGCATGCGCGAGCGCACGGATCAGCGCGGCGGTGACGAGCGCGGTCTTCACGCTGCCCTCGGGCTTCGGCAGCTCGAGGAGCGCGTCGCAGAGATCCACGCCCCTCGCCTGCTTCACGGCGGCGCCGACGGCGGCGGCAGTGCTGGTCCTCCGCAGCTCGGCGAGCTTCTTCGTGATCGCGGGGACCGCGTCCGGCCCGAGCTCGCCCACGGCTTTCGCGGCGCCCTTGCGGGCGGCAGCGTCGTCCGCGCC
>JAXDMI010000220.1:0-5397 GCA_034666145.1 Myxococcales bacterium
ACCAACGCCAGCTGAGAGAACGCGCCGCAGGGACGCCGCCCAGCTCCCCGGACAAACCGCCGATTCTGTACCTCGCCTTCGACGGCGTGAACCGCGATCTCCTCTACGACATGCTCCGGAAGGGAAAGTTGCCGCACCTCGCGTCGCTGCTCGGGGGCACGGCCGGACCGACCGGCAGCCAGTTCCCGCACGCGCACTTCGACGAGCAGCTGCTGTCGACGCTGCCGTCGTCGACGATGGCGGCATGGGCGACGACCATGTCCGGCGTCGGTCCGGCAGTGCACGGCATCGCCGGCAACGAGTACTTCGTGCGCGAGCAGCGGCTCTTCGCGTGTCCGGCAGCGGTGTCGTTCGCCGATTCGAAGCCGACCATCGAGATCTTCACGGACGGCTACATGAACCAGCTGAGCGCCGCGCCGATCGCCTACGAGCGCATGCGCGAGAAAGATCCCAATGCGCTCATCTGGGTGGGCATGCACGATCTCTATCGTGGGGCCGACGAGCTGCTCCTCACGAAGCGCGCCGTGCTCGCCGATGCCTTCGCGGGCGTCATCGAGGTCGAGGCGAAGAAGCATCTCGAAGACAAGGAGTCGCGACGGCTCTACGCGGCCCTCGACGAGGCGGTCATCGACACCGTGGCCGAGCATCTCGGCAAGGGGCCCGTTCCCGACGTGCTCACGGTCTACCTCTCCGGCACCGATCTCTACGCGCACGTCGCGAACGAGGGACCGGACGCGGCGCGCCGCTCGTATCTCGAGGAGGTCGTCGACCCGCATCTGTCGAAGCTCATCGAGGCACTGCGCGCTCGTGATGCTCTGGCGCGTCGCTGGGTGGTGCTCAGCGCCGATCACGGACACACGCAGATCGTCCACGACGATGCGCATGCACTCTACACGAAAGACGAGGAGGACCCACCCGGCGTGCTGAAGAAGGTCGGCTTCCGGGTGCGGCCCTTCACGCGCAACGTCTCGGAGAAGGACGACTTCAGCGCGGTCCTCGCGTACGGCGGGGCCATGGCCTACGTGTACCTCGCCGATCGCTCGGGGTGCCCGAGGGAGAAGACCGTGTGCGACTGGAAGCAGCCTCCTCGCTACGAGGAAGACGTGCTCGCCGTCGCCGAGGCCTTCTACGAGAACAACGAGAACGGCACTCTCGTCGCTCCGATGCGCGGCACGCTCGACATGATCCTGACGCGGCGGCCCAAGCCCTTCGCCGAGGTGGATGCGCCGTTCGAGGTGTACGTCGGTGCGGGCAAGACGATGCCCGTCGATGCGTATCTGAAGGAACATCCGCATCCGACCTACGTCGCGGTCGACGCGCGCCTGCGTGATCTCGGGGTCGGTCCGCACGGCGAACGGGCGGGAGACATCCTCCTCCTCGCGCACAACGGCGACCGCGACAATCCGCTGGATCGCTACTACTTCGCTGCGCCGTATCGCTCCTGGCACGGAAGCCCGTCGAAGCAAGACTCCGAGATCCCGCTCATCGTCGCGCACCCGCTCCACACGAGCGCTACCATCGGCGCGTGGGTGAGGAGCGTCCTCGGCGACCGGCCGTTTCAGCAGAAGGTGACCGACGTGCTGCTCGGCCTGCGAGCGGGCGCGCTGGACGCGAAGTGACGAAGCGGCCTCCGCGACGAGCGTCGGGTCTGCTGCTCGCGCCGTTGGCGCTCGCGGCTGTCATCGCGGCGAGCGCCGCTCCGGGTTGCTACGGCGCGACGGAGATCGACGTCACCCTCTCGACTACCGCCGATTGCAGTCGCATGGTCACGCAGGTCTTCACCGGCGCGACGGGCATCAAGGATTTCGGGAGCTCACCCGCCGTCGAGACCACGCAGTGCGATGCGACTGTGGGAGGCCGCATCGGCACGCTCTCGATCGTGCCGAGCGGTTCTCGCGACGGTCATTTCGATCTCGAGGTGGTCGGAGCGGTGGGCGTTCCAGCATCGGACTGTCGCGCAATCATGAATGCGACGAGCTCCGGCGGCGCCGTCGTGCCGGCGAAGACGACCGGCTGCATCGTCGCGCGGCGGCGCGTCTCCTTCAGGCCGCACAAGCCCATCTCGCTTCCGATCCTGCTCAGCGCGAGCTGCATCGACGTGCCCTGCGGCCTCGACCAGACGTGTGACGTCGGCGTATGCACTCCGACCGTCGCCTGCGATGAGAGTGGCTGCCCGCGCGAACGGCAAGTCGACGGCTCGGCGCTGCCGCCGCCCGACGCCGGGATCGATGCGAGCGCGGATGCCGCGGACGCTGCGGTGCACTGCGGCCCGAGCCCGGAGCTGGTCGTCGACGGGCAGAATATCGTGGGACAGCTCTCCCTCGCCGGCGCCGACTCCCTCGTCTACCTCGACGTTGCCGGGACGGTCGGCGCCGAGAGGGGCGAGGCCCGTCGGGTGGCGCGAGCGGGAGGCGTCCCGGACAGCGTCGCCTCGGCCCCTCAGCCGTACGCGTTCGCGGGCAACACCGAGATCTTCGCGCTCGCCTCCCGATTCGGCGGCTCCACCGAAATGTTTCGGCGCGGGTCCGATGGGACGCTGCAGACCGTCCTCTTGGGCGGCAATCAGATCACGATGGCCTTCTCGGGCAACACCGCCGTGGGGTTCGTTTCGCTGGCGGCCTCGAGCACCCTGCAGGCCTTTGCGATCTCCGACGTCACAGCGGACGGTGGCGACGTGACCGCGCTCGATCCGCAGCAAGTGCCCGGGCCCGTTCCCGAGGTCCTCGCCGACGAGGACGGCGACTTCTACGGCGTGTCGCTGCCAGGCGTTCTCGTCCACTACACGCTCGCCGGTGCCGCGCCCCACTACGCCGGCAAACTTGGCTTTGCAACGGCGGTCGGAGACATCGCAGTCTCGAACCGCACCGTCTATCTTGCGGCGGCTCTCGACTCCGGCGCGGGTGGGATCTTTCGCGTGCCCGGGGGCTCGATCCTCGACACCACCATGGAGACGCCGTGGATTGTCCTTCCGGCGGGCGCGAGCATGCCGCAGAGCCTAGCGACGGACGGCGTGTCCCTCTACTACCTCACGGGAACGACGGTCTCGCGCGCGGAGCTCGCCGCATCGGGGGCGATGATGCCTCCGATCACGCAGATCGCCACGACCCGGCCGAATGCCGACCGACTACAGGTCGACGACCACTGCATCTACTGGGTCGAGGACGGCGTACGCATCATGAGGCAGGCGAAATGAAGACGCGATACTGGCTGCGGCTCGTCCCGTCGCTTGCACCGCTCGCGGTGGCTGCGCTCGTGACCGCGGGCGCGGCTCCGGGGTGTTACGGCGCGACCGAGATCGACGTCACGGTTACGACGACGGTGGCGTGCACCGGAACGACGGCGCTCACGACGCAGGTCTTCACCGGACCGACGGGCACGAAGGACTTCGGTACGGCACCGGCCGCAGAGACCGTCGCTTGCGGAGACGTCGAGCCACGCGTGGGCACGCTGTCGATCGTGCCGAGCGGCGCGCGTGACGATCAGTTCGATATCGAGGTGGTCGGTGCCGTCGGCGTTCCGACCTCCGCGTGCCGCGATGCATCGCTCGGAGGAGACGGTGGTTCGGCCGGCACCACCACCACCAGCCCAACGACGGGCTGCATCGTGGCGCGCAGGAGGGTCTCCTTCCGGCCGCACAAATCACAGGGCTTCACGGTGCGGCTCGATGCGCAGTGCATCGGCGTCCCGTGCGGCGTCGATCAGACGTGCGACGTCGGCATCTGCACGCCGACTGCGGACTGCACCGATCTCGGATGCCCGCGCGAGCGCAACGAGGTGGCAGTCGAGGCCGGCGTCGACGCGCAACCGGACGCGCCGATCGATGCTCCGATCGATGCCCATGCCGACGCGGGTTCGCGCTGCGGGCCATCCGCGGAGGTGGTCATCGACGGTCAGTCGATCGTTGGGCCGCTCGCGATGCAAGGAACCGATTTCCTCTACGTCGACGCCGTGCCGACGGCCGGCACGGGCAGCCCCACCATCACCGAGATTCGCCGCGTTCCCCGGGCCGGAGCAACGGTCGCGAAGGTCGTGCAGGCGGCGCAGCCGACGTCGTCGCCCCAGTACGCCGTGGTCGCAGCGAGCTCCACCGACGTCGGCTTCGCCGCAGTCACGGGGGCCCCGTCGACGTCCCTTGCCGTCGTCGGGACGGGTGCGTTCGGCGGCGGGAGCTTCGCCGAACCGGCGATCGCTCTCGCGGGAACGACGATGGTGGGCTTCTGGCGTCCGGAGGCGAGCAACACATGGCGTGCATTCTCGATGTTCGGAGCCTTCCCCAGCGTGGTCAACGGACCCACGTCGGGCACCGCCACGCTCCCCGGGCGCGTCGCGGAGGTGCTCGTCGACGAGCTCGGAGACTTCTACGGCGTCGGTATGCCGAACGCGCTCGTGCACTACAAATTCGATCCGGCAGGAAAGGCGCCCGTCGAGGTCGGCAAGCTCGTCACCTTCACCAGCGTCGTCGGCGACATCGCGCTGGCGCCGCCGGACATCTACTTCGCCGGTAACGCCCCGCCTGGGAACAACAACGCGATCTACAAAGTGAACCGCGGCGCGATCAAGGACACCTTCAACGATGCGCCCTTCCTCTCGGTCGCGGCGTTGCCGAAGAGCATGACCAGCGACGGCACGTCGCTCTACTTCATCATCGACCACACGCTGTCGCGTGTCGATTTCGTCGCGTCGGGTGCCGGAATGACCGTCACCAGCTCGATCGGCGCGAATTCCGATCGTGTCGAGGTCGACGATCAGTGCGTCTACTGGGTCGAGAACGGCACGACGATCATGAAGAGAGCGAAGCGCTGAGCTCCTGATCGTCGTGCTCTCGTCGAGGCGCCCGGATCAGTCGGCGCGGTACATCGTCATGACGCACGCGCCGCCGAGGCCCAGGTTGTGCTGGAGAGCGACCTTGGCGTTCGGGACCTGGCGTTTGTCGGCCTGACCGCGGAGCTGCCAGACCAATTCCGTGCACTGTGCAAGTCCGGTCGCGCCGAGGGGGTGGCCCTTCGAGAGGAGACCGCCCGACGGGTTCGTGACCCACTTGCCGCCGTAGGTGTTGTCGCCTTCCTCGATGAACTTCTCGGCGCCGCCCTCGGGGCAGAGACCGAGCGCTTCGTAGGTGAGGATCTCGTTCGCCGTGAAGCAGTCGTGCAGCTCGATGACCTGCACGTCCTTCGGTCCGAGGCCGGCCTCGTCGTAGACCTTCTTCGCGCAGGCCTTGGCCATGTCGTAGCCGACCATCTTCATCATCGAGGCCTCCTTGAAGGAGGACTCGTAGTCGGTGGTCATGGCCTGGGCCGCGATGTAGACGGGCTTCGTGATGCCGTGCTTCTTCGCGAACTCGTCGGAGCAGAGGATGGCCGCGCCGGCGCCGCACGTGGGCGGGCAGCACTGGAAGCG
>JAXDMI010000221.1:0-9334 GCA_034666145.1 Myxococcales bacterium
AGCGTGAACTATACGGGCTCGAACGCGCCGCCCACGGCGTCGATCGTCGCGCCGCTGATCGGTGACGCCATCTATCGCAATTTCCCCACCGTCTTCGTGGGGCAAGCGAGCGATCCCAACGAGCTGCTCGGTCTCGCATGCAACGGCCTCAGCTGGTCGTCGTCGAACCCGGCCGATCCCGTGGCCCCCAACAAGGGCTGTAGCGTCGTCGTGACGTTCCCCACCAACGGCGGACGTCTCGTGCAGCTCCAGGCGTCCGATCCGCAGCAGCAGAAGGGCTACGCGTACTTCGCGGCGACCGTCGTCGATCCGCCGGCGCACGGGCCGCCGCTCGTGGCCATACTCGCCCCGACGGTGGGCACGTATCTGCAGAGCGGTCAGGTGGTGGACATCCTCGGCGCCCTCAAGGACCCCGACAACACCGGTCCCATCACGTACAAGTGGACCGTCGATTCCGGCGGCGGCGAGGTCCTGATCGGCAGCATCAGCACCACGGCGAACCCGAACCTCACGGTCGGCGTTCCGTGGACGCCGAGCGCCAACGTCCCGTTCCATTGCGGTGGTACGCCGGCGACGTTGCGCCTCTACGCGACCGATCCCGACGGCACCACCATGAAGTCGGTCGTCGTGTTCGTGGCCTACCCGACCTGTTGAGGACCGAAGCGACTCGCGGAGCGACGTGACGAACACGTGACCGAACGCTGACCGTCTTCCCACGTGACGAGCTCGCGCGCCGAAGTAGTCTCGCGCCCTTGATCCATTCGCTCGCCGACCATGCCCTGACGTACGCGCTCAAGCTTGGTCTGCTCTATCGCGACGGGTTCGGCGACCGCGCGCGCCTCGAGCGCATCGTCACGTCGATCGAGACCTTCACGCCGGCGCGGCCCGCCGTTGACGTCGTGATGCGCTACGCGGATCGCGCGAAGTCGGTGCGCGGCGGCGACGTCCGGCTCGCGGCTTTCCAGAGCCCCGCGCCCACCCCGATGCCTGCGGAGTGCCGCACCGCGCGCGTTCAGATCTGGACGCCGGCGCGCGACTCCTCGGGCGCGATGTGCATCTTGCTCGCGTCGACCGGCGATGAGGGCTTTCTCTGGCGCGAGCGCCTCGCGCGCCGACTCCTCGCCGAAGGCATCGGATCGATCGTCCTCGAGAATCCGTACTACGGATCGAGACGACCTCATGGTCAGCGCGGGCCGGTGCTGCGCACGGTCGTCGACCAGTTCGCGATGAACACCGCCATGGTCGACGAAGCGCGCGCGCTGCTCGGGTGGATCCGCCGCTCTGGTCGTCTGGCGGGCGTGACGGGCTACAGCCAGGGCGGCTTCATGGCGGCATTCGCGGCGGCGTTCGTCGACTTCCCCGTCGTGGTGGTGGCGCGTGCGGCGGGCACACAGGCGGCGCCCGTCCTCACGGAATGGGCGCTCCGTCGCGCGGTCCACTGGCCGTCGCTGGCGCGCGAGTCCGGCGGCGTCGAAGCGGCTCGCGCCGAGCTCGCACGTCATCTGAGCGTGGTCGATCTCACGCGTCATCCGGCGCCGGTCGCACCCGAGCTCGCGACGGTGATGGTGGCGCGGCACGACCGCGTCTTCCCCGAGCACACGGGAAGGGCGCTGCACCGGCACTGGCCCGGATCGGAGCTCGTCGTCTCGAACGCAAGTCACGTGACCTCCGCGCTCTTCAATGACGACGTGCATGCAGGCGCCGTCGTGGCCGCGTTTCGCCGTGCCGGAGCGGCGGCGAGCGTGGGGACACGCGAGAGCGCGGAGGCCGTGCCGTCATGGTCGGCCGTGCAGCCGGCACGTACGCTCGCGATGTAGACGCTCCGCTCAGCGGCCGCACTGCAGGTTCTGCATCGGCGCGCGCGAGGCCGCGCTGCTGAAGGCCCACGTCGTGCCGGTCCAGATCATGTACGAGCTCACCGTGCTGGCGCCGTTGGCCGTCAGGTACGCCTTTCCGTCGATCGCGTTGCAGATGACGTTCGCCTCGCCGGGCGCCAAGCGAACGTCGACGCCGTCGAGCTTCATGCCGGTGCAACCGATGGAGGTCGCGGTGATCGACGTGCTCGTGCAGGTCAGGACGGCGCCCTTGACCACTTGCGTCGTCAGGAACTGACCGAGCATCGGCTCGGGCGCCGGCGCGCCTTGCGCTCCCGCATCTCCCTGCGCGCCTTGCGGCCCCGCATCGCCCTGCACGCCCTGCGGTCCCTGCGGTCCGGCGTCTCCCTGCGGACCCTCCGCGCCGGCGTCGCCCTCTTCGCCTTGTGCGCCCTGCGCGCCCGCGGCACCCGCCGTCCCGTTGCAGACGAACGAGGTGCCCTTCACCTCGGCGTCGTCGAGGACGTCGTTGCCGTTCTGATCGCTGCCGAACTGAAACGCCTGGCCGCCTGCCGCGCAGTTCTTCCCCGCAGCCTCGGGAACGACACGGCTGAGCGCGTTCACTCCGTTGGCGCCCGCGTCGGCGGATCCGCATCCCACGAGCGCGCTGATTCCGGAGAGAAGAAGGAGAGCCGAGGCGATACCCATGCGTTTCATCGTCGAGAGCCTTTCGTGGTCGGCGTCTTCGTGACGCCGACGGGAAGACCTGTCGCAAGGTGCGGGCCACTCTAGACGATCGCCGTCGAGCCTATTTTTACGGGCTTTCGCGTGTATCACCCGGCCCGCCTGTCACGCGATACACCCCCGCCTCCGCGGTGAGACAGGCGATACACCTTGGAGAGACATCGCCGAACGGATGACAGCGATATGGCAACACCGCCGCTCGGTCCGAGCCGCGAGCCCCTAGGTTCCGCTCGGCAAAGGCGTGTATAGGTTCGACTCAACGTGAGTATTTCGGTCCAGGTCCTTCGCGAGAAGACGATCCCCACACGTGCCGGTGCCATGTCGAGCCGGCTCTACCGCGACGACCAAGGCGCGGTCGGCATGGCGATCTGGGTCGGCGATCTCGGCGGGAGCGAGCCCGTCATGTGTCGGGTTCATTCCTCGTGCTTCACGAGCGAGGGGCTCTGGGGCCTCGATTGCGACTGCGTCGCGCAGCTCGAGTTCGCGCTCGAGGTGGTGTGCAGGAAGAAGCGCGGCATCCTCTTCTATCTCCTCCAGGAAGGGCGCGGCGCCGGCCTTCCGAACAAGGCGCGCGATCGCTCGATCGTTCAGCGCGGCCGCGGACGCATCGATACCTACGGCGCGTACGCAGAGCTCGGACTTCCGCCCGACCCGCGCACCTACGACGCCATCAAGCCGATGTGCCTCGACGTCGGCATCGTCGCGCCGCTCACGTTGATGACGAACAACCCTGCGAAGATCGCCGCGCTCACGAACGCAGGCCTCGATGTCGTCGGGATGGAGCACGTCAAGGGAGCGTCTCGCTACAACGCCGAGTACATCTCCGCGAAGGCGAAGTTCGGGCATCGCCTGGATTCGCCGGAGCTCCGCGCCGCGACGCTGCCGGCGATGGACATCTCGGACCTCGCTCCCTCCGAGCGCCTCGGGCGCTTCGTTAGGGCGGCCTCGTACTTCCTGCCGATCAACGTCGACGGCGGTCCGGCGTGGTTTCGCGCGACGTCGTACATCGACGAGATCAGCGGTCACGACCGCATGATCCTGAGCCACAAGAGCGGGCCCGCGACCGAGATCCGTCACGTCTTTCGCGAGGACCTCGATGCTCGATTCACCGGCGAGGGCAACGAGGTGAAGTCCTATCGCGACGCGCTGTCGAACATCGTTCGCCGCGGCGCAGGAGCCGTCCTCGCCGTCCCCGCGGATCCCGCACTGCTGATCGACAAGAGCGGTCCGAGCGCGGAGGACGATCTCCAGCTCCTTCATGCCGATGGCCTGGCCCGCGGCGCCGAGACATTCGAAGAGGTCGCGTGAACGACCGGCAGCGCTGGGAGGAAGGCCTCGCCATCCTCCGCGCGCGGCAGGCGCGTCTTCCAGCCGCCGTCGCATCCGCGTTCTCCGCTCCGATGGCGCTCGACGCGGCGGGGCTCGCGCTCCGCTCCGCGCGCAGCGTCGTCACCACCGGCGTCGGCAGCTCACTCGCTCATGCGCGCTATCTGTCGTGGCTCCTACGCACCTCCGCGACGCATGCGATCCCGTCGTGGGACGTCCCGACAGGCTCGTTCGTCTCCGCGCCGGGTCCCGAAGCGAAGGAGCAGACGCTCGTCGTCTTCTCGCAGGGGCTCTCGCCGAACGCGCGGCTTCCGCTCGAGCATGTCGCTCGTTACAAGGCGGTGATCCTCGTCACGGCTGCGGACGGTGACCAGCCCGATCGGGCCG
The DNA here is from genome assembly GCA_034666145.1 of Myxococcales bacterium. Taxonomy (GTDB): domain Bacteria; phylum Myxococcota_A; class Polyangia; order Polyangiales; family Polyangiaceae; genus Labilithrix. The sequence continues at coordinate 4,272 of JAXDMI010000221.1, forward strand.
GCGCCCTCGAGAACGCCGCGAGCGCCGGCGCGATCGTCGTGCGAATGCCCTGCGCGCCCGAATACGAGGTGCTCGTACGCATCGTCGGACCCATGATCGGCTTCGTCGTCGCTCTTCGGATCGCGAACGCGGCCGGAGCCGGCGGCGACAGCGACGTCGAGCCCGAGTCGATCGCGCGCGCCGTTCAGGACGCCGGCGCACGTGCGATCGCGACGCTGTCGACCGTCGATCCTCGGGTCTTCGCCGATCCCATCACGTTCGTCGGCACGAACGGCTATGCGGCGCTCGCGAGCAACCTCTGCGCGAAGGTCCTCGAGGGCATGTTCCTTGCGTGGCCGAACGCCGTCGACGCGCTCGAGCTCGCGCACGGGTCCGTTCAAGAGGCCGCGGGCAAGCCGAGGACGTTCATCGCGCTCGGCCGCGGCGCGCCGCACGAGGAGCCCCTCTTCGCGCGCGCGCGACAGACGTTGGAGGCGCAACATCGATGGCTCCAGCTCGATGCTCGGCTGCCCGAGCCGCTCGCCGTGCTCGAGCACGAGGCGATGGTCAACGAGCTGCTCCTCGCGGCGACCGCCGCGCGGCGCCTCGACCAGCAGGACTGGCCGGGCAAAGGTCGTGACGGCCCGCTCTACGCGATCGCCTCGGTGAAGGATCTGGCGGAGGCGCCGGCAGCGAAGGACGCCGGGACTGCTCCCACGGCTGCGGCGCGCTCGACGAGCCGTCGTCTCGAAGACCTGACCTGGCCGGAGATCGAAGCGCACCTCGCAGCGGGTCGTCGGACGGTGGTCGTGCCCCTCGGAGCGACCGAGCAGCACGGTCCACACATGCCGCTCGCGGTCGACGCATGGGTGGCGGAGGCGATCGCGTCGCGCTTCTGTGCTCGCATCCCCGAAGCGCTCCAGGCGCCGACTGTTTGCCTCGGCTGCTCCGACGAGCACATGGCGTTCGCGGGAACGCTCTCGATCTCGACGCCCACGCTCATCGGCTTGGTCGGCGACGTCATCACGTCGCTCGTGAAGCACGGCTTCGACCACGTCGTCGTCTTCTCGGCGCACGGAGGCAACGACGCGGCCCTCGCGGCCGCCGAGTCCTCGCTGCGCGATCAGGCGTCTCCGGCAGCGCTCACCGTCGTGCACGGCATCGACGCGATTGGTTGCCTTTGGAAGGAGGAGAGCGAGCGGGCCGGCGCTCCGCCGGGCGCTGCAGGACACCACGCGGGCGAGTTCGAGACGTCGATCATCGCCGCGCTCCGCCCCGACGCGATCCGTTGGAACGAGCTGCGGAAGGGCATCTCGGGAGACGTGCCCGAGCCGCAGACGCTCTTCTATCCGAGCCTCCGCGACCATGCTCCCGAAGGCGTGGTTGGCGATCCCTCGCAGGCCTCCGCGGACCGCGGCGAAATTTATCTCCAGGCGTGGACGACGTTCATCGTCGACGCGTATCGCGCACGTGTTGACGGCCGAAGGGGCGCCGGGAGATAAGGGTCAGTTGTCGTGGGGGGGCGACGGCGAGGAAGTACGCGCATGGCCAAGCTCGACATCGACCGTTTCGTAAGCCCCTGAGGATGTTCGAAGCCCTCTACGACAATCCGTGGGTCGCGACAGCGGCGCTCGCCGCGGTGAGCATCGCCGGCTACGCGATGTGGCTCCGTCGCCAGTCGTTCCTCGTGGCGTACGTCGGCCTCTTCACGCTTCTCGCCGTCGGCGATGCGCTGCGCTCCGGGCCCTGGTCGCCTCTCCATCTCCTCGCTTCGCCGTGGGAGGACGCGATCGGGATCGGCTTCGTGCTCCTCGGCGACTTCCGATACTTCCTGGTCGTCGAGCGCTTCGCGGTTCGGCCGAAGAGCGGCGCGCTCGACGACACGTCACCGAAGGCGTGGGCGACTGCGATCGGCCTGACGTTCATCGTGCCGGTGCTCTCCCTCGTCCTCACGAAGGCGTTCTCCACCACCTTCGCGGGGCGTTGGGGGTATCTCATCTACGAGCTGATGTTCATCGCGCTTGCCGTCGGGCTGCGCTCTCTCGTGTTGCCGAAGCGCCTCGCCGCGGCGCCCGAAGCGGTGCGGCGCTGGCTTCTCGGCATCACGCACTTCGAGATCGCCCTCTACGCGCTCTGGGCGCTGGCGGATCTCATCATCATCTTCACCAAAGCGGACGCTGGCTTCGCGCTGCGCATCGTGCCGAACGTCATGTATTACGGTCTCTTCGTGCTCATGGTCGCATTCCGCGCCCCCGCCGAGGTGAAGGACGTGAAGGCATGAGGCGCTCACTCGTCGCGGTGTTTCACGTGCTCGTCGCGCTCTTCCCGTTCGCGCTCTTCCCGTTCGCGCTCGTCGGATGCAACGATCGCTCCGCGAAGCCGGATGCGAGCGCCGCCGGCGCGCCGACCGATGCGAACGCGCAGCTCGCCTTCGTGCGCGACGGCCAGAAGCTGCGGACGCTCACGCGCACCGAGCTCGAGGCTGCGGTGCCGTCCGAGACGTGGACGGCGTTCGATCCGTACTACGGTCGCCCGAAGACCTTTCGCGCGCTCCCGCTCGCGCCGCTGCTCGCGTTCGCGTTCGGCAAGCCGGTGAGTGAGCTCGAGAAGCTCGATTTCGTGCTGCGCGCGCGCGACGGGTACACGGTGCCGATGCCGGGCACGCTCCTCTTCGAGAAGGGCGGCTACCTCGCCGTCGCCGACGTCGACGTTCCCGGATGGGAGCCCATCGGACAGCAGCGCGCCAACCCCGCGCCGTTCTATCTCGTGTGGCGCGAGACATCGCAGCACTCGCTCGAGACGCACCCGCGACCGTGGCAGCTCGCGACCATCGAGATCGCGCCCTTCGACGTCACGTTCCCGCACACGGTTCCGACCGGTCTCGCGTCCGACGCGCCGGCGATGAAGGGGTTCCGCCTCTTCCGCACGACCTGCATCGCGTGCCACGCCGTCAACCGCGAGGGGGGTCGCATCGGTCCTGATCTCAACGTCCCGCAGAGCGTGGTCGAGTACCGGCCGGCCGCCCAGATCCGTGCGTACATCAAGAACCCGCTGACGTTCCGTTACAGCACGATGCCGGCTCATCCCGACTTCACCGAAGCGGATCTCGATGCGCTCCTCGCGTACTTCGACGCGATGAAGGATCGCAAGCACGACCCCGAAGGGAAGCCCGCGCACTAGCGCGACTCCATGGTCTGGCTCGGGATCCTCCTCGCGCTCGGCACCAGCGTGAGCTGGGCGATCGGCAACGTCCTCACGCAGCGCGTGGGAAGGCTCGTGGGACCTCCGCGCGCGATGCTCTGGTCGATGGCGGCGGGCGCGGTGCTCGCTGCGCCGTGCTCGCTGCTCTTCGATGCGAGGCAAGCGCCGTTGACGTCGTCGGTGGCGATCTGGATCGCGGCAGCGGCAGTCGCCGGCGTCTTCGCCTATGTCGGCCTCTTCTTCGCCTTCGCGAACGAAGGGCTCACGCTGGCCGTGCCCGTCGTCTCGAGCTGGCCGCTCGTGGCCGGCGTCGTGTCGGTCGCGCTCCTCGGCGATGCGCTGCGTGGCGTGCAGCTCCTCGGCGCCGCGGCGGTGGTGATCGGCGTCGTCCTCGTGGCGGTTCCACGTCGTGACGCGGCGGCAACGACGACGACGACCGCGGTTGCAGCCGGGTCCGAGCCCGCGTCCACGTCGACGATCACCGGAAAAAAGTGGGCGATGCGTGCGGCCCTCGCGTCTGCGGTGGGCTTCGGCGTCATGGTGCCTGCGATGGCGCATGTCGCGCCGGCGACCGGCGCGTTCGGCGCGACGGTGATCGTGTTCGTGCTCGGTATCATGCTGGCGCTCGGCATCGGAAGGCTCGCCGGCGTGAGCCTGCGCGCGCCGCCGCGCGCTGCGTTCGGGCTCGTCTTCGCCACCGGCGCCGTCGAGACGATGGGCTTCGTGACGGTGGCGTTGGCGCGCCGCTTCGCTCCGATGACGGTGGTGGCGCCGGTCGCGAGCCTCGCCTCGACGCTCACGGTCCTCTACGCGTGGATGATCCTGAAGGAGCGGCCGAGTCGCACGGCGATCGCGGGCGCGCTTCTCGCGGGTGCCGGCGTGGTGGTGCTCGCGAGCTGAGACGGCGGTTACGGTCGTCGCTCGGCCGCCGACGACTGCGCGTCGAGGAAGCGAGCGATCTCCCCCCACACGGGCGCGGCAGGCGAGTCGAGAAGGTCGGTATGGCCCGCTCCCTCGACGACGTAGAGTCGCTTTGGCCCGTGCAGCGCGGCGAGCAGGCGCTCCGAGTGCTCGGGCGGCGTGCTCGTGTCGAGTCGACCGTGGACGAGCAGCACCGGAACGTCGACGCGCGCCGCAGCATGGATGGGCGAGACGTCGTCGGCGTGAAAGCCCGCCTTCACCTCGGCGAGACCGATGGCGGCAATGGCCTCCTCGTCGGTCACGAGCGGGTAGTCCTTGGCGCGCTCGACGATCGTCGTGCGGAGGTCCGCGTAGGACGAGGCCGCGACCACCGCGCGAATGCGGTGATCTTCGGCAGCCGCCTGGAGCGCCACGGCCGCGCCGAGCGAATGGCCGACGACGTACACCGGAGAGATCCCGACGGCGTCGATGGCGCGCGCGAGGTCTTCCTTCTCGAGCAGCCCATAGGTGCAGTGCTCGCCGCCCGACGCGCCGTGAGCGCGCTGGTCGTACGTGAGGACGGCGTAGCCTCGTGGCACGAGCGCGTCGGCCGTCGCGATCCCGCCGACGCGCGTGTACATGCGCCCGTGGAGGTGGACCACGAGACCGCGAGGCGGTCCCGCCGGCTCGAAGAGCCAGCCCGAGAGCTCGACGTCGCCCGAGCGGAACGTGAGCTCACGATGAGAGAGCGTCGGCGTCGCGAACCGCGGGAGATTCACGCGGTCGACGAGGAGGACGGCGAGGCCACGTGGAACCGCCCACGGACTGCCGAACGCGACGGCGAGCGCCACGAGCGCGAGCGCCAAGGTGGCCCGGCGAAGCGCGCGACGTCGACGAGTACCCACGGTGTCGAGCCAACCATACCTTGCCGCCGTCCGCCACGTGAGCGGGCCGTCGGCGGGGGGGGGGGGGGGGGCGGGGGG
>JAXDMI010000222.1:0-6425 GCA_034666145.1 Myxococcales bacterium
CGGCCAGATCGAGAGCGAGCACGTCGTCCACGTCCTCGACGTCGGCGCGCTCGACGACGGTCACGCGCCGTACATGGTCATGGAGTACCTCGAGGGCCGCGACCTCGCGAAGATCCTCAAGGAGGACGGCCCGCTCTCCGTCGAGGACGCCGTCGATTGCATGTTGCAAGTATGCGAGGCCCTCGACGGCGCGCATCAGCAAGGCATCATCCATCGCGACCTGAAGCCAGCGAACCTCTTCCTCACGCGTCGCGAGGACGGCGGGCCCCACATCAAGGTCGTCGACTTCGGCATCTCCAAGATCCTCGATCCCAAGATGATCGAAAGCGGTCCGAAGGAGATGACCAAGGCCTTCACGGTGCTCGGCTCACCGCGCTACATGGCGCCCGAGCAGCTCCGCAACTCGAAGGACGTCGATGGTCGCGCCGATCTCTGGTCGCTCGGCGCCGTCCTCTTCCAGCTCCTCGCCGGCAAGCCCGCGTTCGACGCCGACAACAACATCAACGTCAGCCTCGCCGTCCTTACCAAGGAGCCACCGCTCCTCCGCGAGCTCGCCCCGCACGCGCCGCCCGAGCTCGAGGCCATCGTCAACAAGTGCCTCACGAAGGATCGCGCAGGTCGCTTCCAGACCGCCGCCGAGCTCGCCGATGCGCTCCGGCCTTTCGCCTCCGATCACACGCGCGAGTCGCTCGCGCGGCTCGAGCAGGCGAAGAAGGAGCCGAGCGTCAACATCGCGCTCAACGTCTCGAGCGAAGGAGAGCGGATCGACGCCGAGGCCGCCAACGATCGCGCTGCCGATCGCGCAGCGGCGGCCGCGCAGCAAGGCCTTACCGTTCCTCTGCATCCGCCGTCGGCGCCGCGTCGCATGCCGGGGCCTCCGCCTTCGGCGGGGCCGCCTTCGTCGGGTGATCCGAGCGCTGCGTTCGCCCGCGTCGTGCGGCGGTCGCCGACGACAACGATGAAGGTGGCGATCGCGGTCGGCGGCATCCTGGCGGTGCTGCTCGCGTTCGGGATCCTCACCGTGCTCAAGATGGCCGCGCAGTCGATGGGCATGCTCTCCACCGTGAGCGCCGACCCTCCGTTCGATCCTTCACCGCCCTCGTCGATGCCCGCCGCGCTCCCCAAAACGCTCCAGGGACCGTCGACCGCCATCACCGTCACGCTCGATGCGGCGCCGCCTCCGCGTCTGCAGTGATCGAGCGCGTTTCGCGCGCTTTCACCAGCCGAGCCACTCGCTCTGGAGCGCGATCGATCGGGGCTGTCCCACCTGTTCGAGCCTGCCGCTGGTCCCGAGCGTGTAGACGCGCGCGGCCGATTGCGGGCGGTGATCGGTCGGCGAGTACGAGATGGTCGCGAGGCCGTCAATCGACTGCTGCTGGAAGCGCTCGAGCGCGATGCGCAGGTTGTCGCCGGTGACGGCGAGCCCGGCATCGAGCGCGGCCTCCACGGCCGCGCGCCACGTCAAGACCGCGACGTAGCCGTAGACGTATTGCACGACCGCGTAGGTGCTCGTCGGCACGCCCTCCGCCTTGCGGAACGTGTCATGCACCTCGACCAGCTTGGCCATGCCCGACGCCGACCCGTCGCCGTAGACCGGAAATGGCTGCACGCCGTTGATGCCGACGCACGCGTCGCCGCAATCGGCGTAGAGCGTCTCGTCGAGGCCCCAGTTGTCGGTCACGATGTGCGGAGCGAGCGGCACGCGCGTCTTGATCCGGGAGAGCGCACGTCCGAGACGCGCGAGCGTGGCGCGTGTGTTGCCGAACCAGATCCAGTCCACCGGCACGTAGGTCGAGTCGGCCGTTGCTCGCGCAACCTCCTCGCGGAGGTATTGCTCGACGCGCATCTCGATGCTCGCTTCGTCCTCGTCGAGCTCGATGGCGAGGTCGCGACCGACCTGCGTGCCGCCGAGCACCTCGAGGAACGTCTTGCCGCCGTCGACAGGATCCGTGCAGAATGCACTCGTCGAGCAGGCTAAGAAGCCAACGCGACCGGCGCCGCGCCTCCAGATGAAGTCCATCGCAATGCGCGCGGCCGTCGTGTAGTCGGTGGCCTGGAAAAAGACGAACGGGTAGCCCGGTGAGCGCTTGCGGCTCGGGACCCGCGCCAGCGAGAAGACGCTGTTCACGGTGGGAACCGGCACGTCGTGATCCGAAGCGACGGGCGTGGCGAGCTCTCCGTTGAAGGCCGTCGACACCAGGAGCTTCTTCTCGGCGGCGAGCAACGGCCCGAGCGCCTGCGTCATCGGCGTGCCCTGCCCGAACACCGTCGTGACCTCGCTCCACTCGGGCCCGTTCTGCCAGTCGCGATAGACGCCGAGCGTGCTCGTCACGTCGTAGTGCGTGTCGCCCTCGAGGATGTCGAGCTTGCAGCCGCGAATGCCGCCCGCGGCATCGATCGCGCGGAGATGGTCGACGACACCCTTGCCCGCGGGGACGCCGACGTCGCGTGTGCTCCCCGTCATGTCGTAGAGGACGCGCACGCGGAGCGTTCCTTCGCAACGACCGCTCGTTGCGCCGCCCTCGGCGAGAAAGCGGCCCGTGCGGATGTCGAGGACGTCCGCGCATCCGGCGATCGACATACAGAGCGCTACGGCCATGAGCGCGACGACGTGCGCGGTGCCGCTCACGGGAGAGCGCCGCCCAGCACGAACGACGGCGCGAGCGCTGCGCCGCCGAAGCCGGCCGCTGACGTCGCGCGCACGCTGACGTCGACCGCGCCGCGACGCGGAGCGAGCAGCCACAAACTGACGCCGCCCGCGACGAGCACGGCGCCCGTGACGACGGCCACGTTGGCGACGGTGGCCGCGGCTCGCGCTTCATCGGTGAGGGTGATCGCCCGCGCATCCGTGCAACGATCGCCGTCGCAGTACTGACCTGCCTGGCTGTCCTTGTTCTTCGCGACGATCGCGAAGCCGGTGGCGATGCCGAGCGCAACGAGCCCCGCTCCGCCGGCGACGACGGCCGTCGTGTGGAGCGGCGTCCACGCCGACCGCGATACGCGGTCACGATGGGCGTCATCGCCTTCGACAGCACCGCGCGAAGGGCCGGAGCCTGCCGCCGTCTTGTTCGCAGCCTCGAGCGCTGCGATGCGCTCGGCAGCGACCGATGCGAGGTCGGGCGTGACGTCGGCCGACGCGGCGGTGCGCCGGTACCACGCGAGCGCGAGAGCCGGCGCCGCAAGATGCTTGTCGTAGAGCAACGCGATGTCGAACGCGAGCGGCGCAGCCGGCGATGCGGCATGCGCCTGGAGATACAGCTCGACGGCCTCTGCGTATGCGCCACGCGAGGCGCGCGCGAAGGCGTCTTCGGAGAGCGCTTCGACGCGCAGCGAGGTGGCGTCGACCTCGTCGTCGGCGACGGCCGCGGGGGCGAACGCGACCAGGGCCGCAGCGATGGCGAACGCGGCGAAGCGATCAGGACGCATCGTCGTCGTCCTCGGCGCGAACCGAAGCGTCGGCAGCGTCACCGTCGACGCGTCGAATGAGCTCGTAGAGGTGCTTTCGACTGAGGCCCGCCGCTTCGGCCGCGTTGCGCACGTTGCCCTTGTGCCGATCGAGGAGCGCCGCGACGTACGCGCGATGGAAGCTGGAGAGCACCTGCTCCTTCGCTTCCTTGTATTCGACAGGCGAAGAGACGCCGGGATACTCGGCGCCGATCGTCGAAGGGGCGCTCGACGCGGGCCCGAGGTTCAACACGAGCTCGGAGAAGCGCGGCGGCGCATTTCCAGGGACGGTAGCGAGCGCCACGGCACGCGCGAGCGTGTTCCGGAGCTCGCGAACGTTGCCCGGCCATCCGTAGCCCACCAGCTTGCGGAGGTTCTCGCCCGCAACGGCATCGCCCTTCGCGATCTTCCCTTCGAGGAGCTTGGCCGCGAGCCCAGCGACGTCTTCGGGCCTCTGGCGGAGTGGCGGCAACCGCAGCTTCACGACCTCGAGGCGATACATGAGGTCGGCGCGGAAGCGACCGCGCCGGACCTCGGCATGCAGCTCGCGATTGGTCGACGCAACGAGGCGCACGTCCACCTTCTTGGTGACGTCCGAGCCGACGGGCTTGATCTCACCGCTCTCGAGGACGCGCAGCAGCTTCGGTTGCAGATCGATCGGCAGCTCACCTAGCTCGTCGAGGCAGAGCGTGCCGCCGTCGGCCTGCGCGAACGCGCCGGCGCGATCGGAGATGGCGCCCGAGAACGCGCCGCGCTTGTGACCGAACAGCTCGCTCTCGGCGAGGTCCGCGGGGATCGCGCCGCAATCGAAGACGACGTACGGCTTCGACGAACGCGGTGACGCTGCGTGAATCGAGCGCGCGACGAGCTCCTTGCCGGTCCCGCTCTCGCCCTCGACGAGGACGGTGACGTCGCTCCGCGCGACGCGCACGAGGATGGCGAAGATCTCGCGCATCGCGAGCGACTCTCCGATGACCTCGCCGAAGCTTCGCTTCGCCGACGGCGGAAGCTCGCGAACGTACCAGCGCGGCTGCACCGCGATCGCCGACTGACCGACGGTCAGCACCGCGCCGATCGGGAGCACGGCTTCCTTGATCTTCGCGCTCGCGAGGAACGTTCCGTTGCGGCTCCCCAGATCACGCACCACGACACCGCCGCGATCCAGAGCGAGCGTGACGTGCTTCCGCGACACGGCGGGATCGGTCAAGACGAGATCGCACGTCGCGTCGCTGCCGATCGTGACAGCGGCGTCGAGCGCGACCTCGCGGCCTTCCTCTGCGCCCGCCACGACGACGACCTTCAGTGCGACCGGTTTCCCGGCGCCCTCGTCCTTCGACCCCCCGGCCCCTGCGAGCCCTTGGATGTCGAGGGTGTGAGTTGGCCCCGCCTCCACGCTCAAAGCCCCATCATTGTGTCACAATTGTGTCGCTCCCGCGCGCTGAGTCGTACGATTGACGAGGTAGCGAGAGGGGAGCGGGAGGGATCTTGGCAAGCGGCGGCTTCTCGCCGGGCGACGTCCTGCGCGGGAAATACAGGATCAAGCGTGTGCTCGGCGAAGGCGGCATGGGCGTCGTCGTACGCGCCACGCACTTGCGCCTCGAGCAAGACGTCGCGATCAAGATGCTCCGCGACGAGGGCGCCGCGAAGCCTCATGTCGTGGAGCGGTTCGCGCGCGAGGCCCGCGCCGCCGCGCGCCTTCGTGGCGAGCATGCCGTGCGCATCCTCGACGTCGATGACCAGGGCGGCGCGCCGTTCCTCGTCATGGAGTACCTCGACGGCAGCGATCTCGATCGACTCGTCCGTCGCGATGGCCGCCTCGCGATGGAGCGCGCGGTCGACTACTTGCTCCAGGCCTGCGCGGGGCTCGCCGAGGCGCATGCGCTCGGGATCGTCCATCGCGACGTCAAGCCCGCGAACATCTTCCTCGCGAAGACGCCGCGCGGCGGCGAGATCGTGAAGATCCTCGACTTCGGGATCTCGAAGGCGCTCGACGAACGCGATCCGACGATCACCGACGGAGACCGCGTCCTCGGTTCGCCGGCGTTCATGTCGCCGGAGCAGCTCAAGGCAGCGCGCGAGGTGGATCCGCGAAGCGATGTCTGGTCGCTGGGCGTCGTCCTTCATTTCTTGCTCTCCGGTGAGCTGCCGTTCGCCGGTGACTCGGCGACGGCGGTGGCGGCTCGCATCGCGTCCGAGGCGCCGGTGGAGCTGACGGAGCTTCGCCCCGAGCTCCCTGCCGAGCTGTCGGCGGTCGTCTTGCGGTGCCTCGCCAAGGAACGCGACGGGCGATACGCGTCGGTGGCGGAGCTCGCGCATGCGCTCGCGCCGTTCGCGGAAGGCGGTGCCACGGCCGCGCACCGCGTGTCGAGCGTGCTTCGCATGCCGGTGGCGGCGAGCGCTTCGTCGGCTGCGTCCGGGATCTCGCGTGCGGCCGGTCCGGCGACGGTGTCGCTCGAGGCGGAGCCGTCACTGCAGCCTGATCGGCTGACCGCCTCGCTCGACGCCCCCGGTCCAGTGTCGCTCGGCCTGCTGCCGGTCGCGGGCGAGGAGAGCGTCGATGCGCCGCCACGCGAGGACGTCGCGCCGCGCTCGCGGCGGTTGCACGTCACGCTCGGCGTGCTCGTCGTCGCCGGCGGTATCGCGTGGCTGGTGACGCGTGGCGGATCGGATGCGAAGCCGATCGGCGGCGCGGAGATCGGGAGCGCATCGGGGACGATCGCGCCGACCGGGGAGCGTGGCGTGGCGGCGGTGAGCACCATGGCGATCGTTGCTCCGGTCGCGAGCGCGAGCGCGGATGCGAGCGCGAACGCGAATGCGGGCGCGAGGGCGGATGCGAACGCGAATGCGAATGCGAGCGCGAATGCGAGCGCGATGGCGAACGCGGATGCGGCGGCGCGGCTCGCCGTGGTGGTATCGCGCGTCGACGCCGGGTCGGCACCGAGGGCAGCCGATGCCGGCGCTCGTCCTGCTGCGACCGATGA
>JAXDMI010000223.1:0-10482 GCA_034666145.1 Myxococcales bacterium
GATGCGCTGGCCGGCGGCGGCGTAGATCCGCCCTGCCTCCTTCTTGGCCTCGTCGAACCCGCGAATGCCGTGATTTCCGGTCGATCCGACGGGTCCGCTGGGCGGCGGCGTGCCCGGTGGTAGCGGCTCGCCGTCCTCGTCGGGGGGCTGGGCAGGCGGCGCTTCCGACGTCGACGTGCCGCTCGGCTCGACGGACGGATGCTCGGAGCGACCGCGCGACGCCACCGAGGAGCATCCAGTGTCGTGGACAATGGCAACTGTGGTGAGGATCGCGAGACACAGTCCCGCCGCACCTCTCGAGAGCTCCCGCACCTGCTGCCTCCACCGGATATCACCCGCGCCTCGCGCGGACCCCTCAGCCCTGACGCACCGAGTATAGCGGCAAGAACGAGGGAAGAAGGAGACGTCCTGCGCCGTTGACAGCGCGGCCCTGCGGGCGTCCTCTTTCGTTCATGCGATTCCTCGTCTGCACCTTGCCGTTCGTCTTCTGCGCTGCTGCGTGCGCCGACGCGACCGAGGGAACGATCGCGCCGCGAACGCCGGCCAATGGTGGCGCCGCCAGCACGACGAACGACGTCGCGCGGAACAGCGAGCTCGATCTCGAGACGGTGGGTTGCTCGACGACCGCGCCGGTCCGTCGCGCACCGCCCGAGTTCGACGATGCCGACCCGAGCGCGGTGCGGCTCTTCTTCGACGTGCTCGCGCCGTACGGCGCATGGGTCGAGGACTCGCGCCTCGGCCTCGTTTGGATGCCGGCGCGTGAAGGCGTCGGCGCGGCGTTCGTCCCGTATGCGACGCAGGGCCGATGGACGCATCGCGCGTTCGAGAGCGCCGGCAACGCGCCGGTCGACGAGTACGTGTGGGTCAGCGATCTCCCGTGGGGCTGGGTGACGTTCCACTACGGACGCTGGACGTACGCGGGCGAGCGCGGCTGGGCGTGGGTTCCCGGGCGTCGTTACGCCGGCGCATGGGTCGACTGGCGAGCGCCCGAGCGCACCGGCGATCCGTCTGGCTCAGCGCGCGTCGTGGGTTGGGGACCGACGCCGCCGTCGATCCTGTGGCGTGTGTCGCCGGGACCCGCAGCATCGCGAGCACGTGCGCTGAAGGGTGACGGCGAGCCCCCGAAGCTCGACGTGCGCGACGCGCGTCTCGTCGCGGTGCCGTACGCGGCGTTCGCGACGCCGTATGCGTACGTTCGCGCTCGCGAGCTCTTCGCGTCGAACATCGGCGAGCGCCTCCTCTATGGTCCGGCGGCGCTGGCCGTCGCGCACGGAACGCAGTCGTCGAACGCGCCGCGTCCCGAGCTGCTCGGCTTCAAGAGCGGCGAGGTCCCTGCGCCTCCCACGCTCGACCGCGGTCTCCAGCAAGCATGGATGCTCGCGACGCCGGCGACCGCGAGCGCAGTCGGCGCAGGCCCGGAGCTCGGCGCGCCGCCACGCCTCCGCACCTACGTGACGGGCGGCCCGCACTACGCCTGGCGCTGACTTTCCCCGACCCAAAGTCGGGAGGGTCAGTACGCGATCGGGACCAGCGGGGCCGGACGGAGCGCGCTCGGCATCGTCAGCGCCGGCGGGATCGATGACGTGCGGCGTACGTCGAGCGCGCGGCCGAGGATGATCGCGAGGCCGCGGAGATCATGCGCGGTGCGGACCTCCGCGAAGCCTTCTTCGACGAACGCGCGCAGACGCGCATGGCGCACCGCGGAGAGCAGCGCGCGCTTGTTGCCGTCGATCATCTCCGGCGTCAGCGGGACCCACGGAGCTCCCGCGCCGCTCACGATACCGGAGAGGATCGCGAGCACCTTCGTGCGCTCGTCGGGCAGGATCGCCGCCGACGACAGCAGCTTGCCCATCTCGAAGTACTTCGTCTTCGGCGCGCCGAAGAGGCCGGGGCCGAGGAACGGACCGTCGAGCCAGACGCGGCCACGCTGCTCCCACCGCGCGAAGTCCCAGACCATCGTCGCTTCGCCGACCGACGCGAACGTTGCATAGGCGGGATCGTCGACGAACCCGCGCGGGTACGTCCACGACACGAGCATCACCATGCCCTGGCGCACGAGGACGAAGAGATCCTCACGCTCGAGCGTCGCGCCGTTCACCGGGAGGTCATAGGCCGCGACCACCGCGGCCTCGACACCCCACGCCGTGAGCCATGACGCGTTCGCCCAGTCGACGGCGACCGGCACTCGAGCGCGCCATTGGGCGAAGCGATCCGCCGTGCCGCGTGCGAGCTCCGCTGCCGAAGACGCCGCGAACGACGGCGCCTCGAGGCGATAGCGAACGGTGATCGGAGCGTCTTGCAGGTGGACGATGGCGTCCGTGGGCGGCTCACCCGGCCTCTGCGACGGCATCCCCAGCATGGGACGGCCGGGCAGGAGATGCGAGAAGCCGCTTCGTGCGTCCTGATAGAGGGCGGTGTCGTCGCGACCGGGGGTCAGGTTCATCGCGTCGGTTGATACGAGCGCACACACGAGAGCCTTCCTCTGCGTTGCCTCTGTCATGCGCCGGTTGCGTCGCGCGGCGTTGACATCCTGACGCGCGCCCCGCGGTCCCGTGAACACGCTGCCGTCAGACTGGCACTCCGGGAATGGATCGAACCCCGGGATTGTCGATGAATCCGCGAGGACATGACGTTGGCATGACCTTCGCTTGTGGGGGAGACGATGGACGGGATGATTCGGACAGCATGGAGGGCCTTCTGGGTAGGCCTCGGCGCGTCCGCTGTCCTCATCGGCCAGACGGTCCTCGCTCCGGCGCCCGGCGCTGCGACCCCCGCCGATCCCGCGGCTGTGCCGATGGTCGCGCCCGTTCCGCACCTCGCGCCCGCTGCCGCTCGACGCAAGAGCGCCGACCCGCTCAGCGTGCGCTGCGCGACGGTCGCGAACGTGCTCCGCTGCTCCTGAGATAGCGCAAGCCGAGGCTCGAGAGACTCAGCGGATGTCGCAGCGCGGGCCGCACGTGCCCTTCGTGCCGGCGTCCTTGAGACAGCCGCCGCGGCACTCGAAGTCGTCGGTGCAGGCCTCGCCTCCCGCCTTCTTCATCGTGCATTTCCCGCGGATGCACTGGAACGCGCCCTCGCAGACGTCACCGGGGCACGGCTCGCCCTCCTTCGAAGGCGCCTTGCCGGCGACGCACTTCCGCGGCGCCTGACCGTTCTTCTGGAGCGGTCCGGAAGCGGGCAGGCACTGCATGCCATCCTGACAGTCGCTGGAGATCAGACAGCCGCCGCCCTCGTCGACGGGCTTCTGACACTTGTGCTTGATGCAGCGGTCCTTGCACTCGGGATGACGCTTGTCGACGTCGTTCTGCCGCGCATACGTCGCGAGCGAATCGACGGTGCCGCCGCATGACGTCTCCTCGCCGGTGCCCGCAGGCCCGCACTTGCCCGGTGCGGTGGGACCGAGATCCTTGCAGCGAAGGTCGCCGACGCACTCCAGTGACGAGCGGCACTTCTGACCGGCGGCGAGCTTGCCCTTGAAGATTCCCTGGCAAGCGGCGGGCGGGCCGGGCGGAAACGGTCCGACCCAATCGCATCCTTCGAGCGTCTTGTCGAAGGCAGCGATGCACGCGTCGACGTCCTTCTCGTCGAGCGCGATCGCGTTGTGCCGGATCGCGGCGCTCAGCTGACGCGTGCATTCTACAGTGATCACGATGCTGGGCTTCGCATGGCAGCACTCGGCGCGCTTCTTCTCGGGCAGTGAGGTGAGCGCGGTGCACAGCTTCTCGGCCAGCGGTATCGGCGGCGCGTTCGCCTCGACGGGATAGACCGGCTCGACGTCCTCGCCACCACCGCTGCCCGCGGCGTCAGCGGCGGCATCGCCCTCGGCAGCGATCGCGGCGGTGCCGTTCATGTGCACGACGCCTCCGTCGGGACCGGCGGGCGTCGATTTCGGGCACCCGAGGGCGAGCACCGAGACGAGAGCGACGACGGCGGAGCACGCGAGCCTCATGCGGTGCACGCTACCACTACGTGCCGGGGCGGTGGTCGGATGCACCCATGCCGCAAACGCGCGATTTCCGGCGCTGGCGGAGTCGCTTTACGGAACTTCACATTCGACGCGGTGAAGGGATCGAGGGGGCCGCGTGTCCAAGGGATAGGCTTTCACCATGCGCTCCCTTCTTCTTCTCGGCGCGCTCGTCGCGGCCTCGGCCCTCGCCGCGTGCGGCAGCTCGCCCGCAACGACCGCGCCGAAGACCTCCGCCTCGGTCGCGCCCGTGGTGCCGCGCGCCGCCACGAAGCTGCCATCGTTCGGCGCCGACGCCATCGACGCTGCGCTTCACGACGCCTGGCAGAAGCAAGGCCTCGCGCCGGCGCCGCGCATCGACGACGCCACCTTCGTTCGTCGCGCCTACGTCGACATCATCGGCACCATCCCGCAGCCCGATGCCACCGCCGCGTTCATCGAGAGCACCGCGCCCGACAAACGCGCGAAGCTCGTCGAAGCGCTCATCGCCTCGCCGCAGTACGCCGAGCACTGGATGAACTACTGGGACGACGTCCTGATGGGTCGCGAGACCAAGGGGCCCGTCGTCGATCGCGTGGCGTTCCGCTACTGGCTGCGTGCGCGCTTCGAGGCGAACGCTCCGTGGGATCGCATGGTGCGCGATCTCGTCTCCGCCACCGGCCAGAACAGCATCGGCGGGCGGCGCGTCCGCGTCCCGCAGGCGCAGAACGTGCCGCTCGGTACCACGGTGCCGAAGGGCGACGAGGACGCCGCCGACCTCGAGAAGATCAACGGCGCCGTCAACTGGACGCTGCGCTTCGAGGGCATGCCGCAGGACCTCGCCGGCAATGCGTCGCGCATCTTCCTCGGCGTGCAGATCCAGTGCGCGCAGTGCCACGATCACAAGACCGAGAAGTGGAAGCAGGACGACTTCCGCCGCTTCGCCTCGGCGTTCCTCCACCATCGCGTCGATCCCATCGATCGCGGCAAGCCGATGGGCAACAACAGGCGCGTCGAGGTGGTGGACCTCGGCAAGGTCGGCCAGCGCTTCGCCAAGAACGGCGACCTCGCGCCGATCGCGGCCTCGAAGGCGACGGCGCTCGACGGCACCGATCTCGAGAAGGGCGAAGGCACCCGCAAGGCGCTCGCGACCTGGATGACCGCGCGCGAGAACCCGTGGTTCGCGAAGGCTTTCGTCAACCGGATGTGGGGGCACTTCCTCGGTCGCGGCTTCTACGATCCCGTGGACGACATGCGCGCGGTCAACACGCCGACGATGCCCGAGCTGCTCGACAAGATGGCCGCCGACTGGGTCCTTCACGACTACGACATCCCGTATCTGATCCGCACCATCTGCGCGACCGACGCCTACCAGCTCGCATCGAGCGCGAACGCGAAGACGGATCCCGAGAACACGTACTGGACCCGCTTTCACCTCGTGCCGCTCGGCCCCGAGGAGCTTTTGAACGGCCTCCTTCGCGCCACCGATCTCGAGAGCGCAGCGAAGAAGGCCGGCATCCAGAACATGGATGCGCTGCGCATGCAGCTCGTGCAGCAGTATGCGTTCCTCTTCGACGTCGACGAGACCGACGACGTGCCCGACTACTCCGGCACCGTCACGCAGGCTCTCTCGCTGCTCAACGGTCAGCTCGTCGGGCAGGGCGCGCGCGCCATTCCGGGCTCTGCGCTCGACGACGTGCTCGCGAAGCCCGGCGACGACGGCAGCAAGATCGATGCGCTCGTCCTGCGCGTCCTCTCGCGAAAGCCGACCGAAGCCGAGCGCACGAAGTGGGTCAACTACGTGCAGATTGCAGGAAAAACCCCGCGCGCCACCATTCCGCCTCCCAAGCGCGGGGGTCCCGGTGGCGGACCGCTGGGCCGTCTCGGCAACCGCGTTCCGCCCGTCGATCCCCGTCGCGCCGCGTACGAGGACGTCATGTGGGCGCTCCTGAACTCGAGCGAGTTCGTCTTCAACCACTGAGGTCTAGATCATGCTCACTCGAAGAAGCTTGCTGCATGCGGGAGTGACGTCGGGCCTTGGCCTGATCGTGTCGAGCTGGCTGGAGCGTGCTGCGCTCGCTGCGCCCGACGGCGCGCCGGCCAAGGCGGGGAAGGGCGCGCCTGGCAAGAGCGTCATCCTCCTCTACATGAACGGCGGACCGAGCCACATCGACACGTGGGACCCGAAGACCGGCAAGGTCGCGGGCCCGGCCAAGTCGATCAAGACGAACGTGCCCGGCGTCATGATCAGCGAGCACATGCCGAAGCTCGCGAGCATGGCGAGCAAGCTCGCCATCGTGCGCGGCATGACCAGCAAGGAAGGCAATCACCAGCGCGCGCAGTACCTCCTGCGCACCGGCTATTCGCCGAACCCCACGGTCGCGCATCCTTCGCTCGCCGCGTGGGTGGCGAAGCGCTTCGGTGAGCCGAACACCGGCCTCCCCGGCAGCGTGAGCATCGGCGGCCCCAGCATCGGCGCCGGCTTCTTCGGCGTGCAGTACGGACCGTTCGTCGTCCAGACGCCGGGGCAGCTCCCGCAGAACGTGGGTTACGGACCGGGCGTCGACGACGCGCGCTTCGAAGCGCGGAAGGGCCTGCTCGACGGGCTCGACTCGGGCTTCGCAGCGCAGACCGGCGACGTGAAGATCGACGGGCGCCGCCAGCTGTACGGCAAGGCCGATCGCCTCATGCACGCGAGCGCGCTCAAGGCGTTCGATGCGTCGGAGGAGACGGAGGCGGTGCGCGCGTCGTACGGCGACACGCCGTTCGGTCGAGGCTGTCTCACGGCGGTGCGCCTCGTCGCGTCGGGCGTTCGCTTCGTCGAGGTCACGCTCGACGGCTGGGACACGCATCAGGACGTCTTCGATCGCACGAAGAAGCTGATGGGCACGCTCGACCCGGCGATGGGCGCGCTCCTCGACGACCTCCAGCGTCGTGGCCTCGCCGACAGCACGCTCGTGGTGTGGATGGGTGATTTCGGGCGCACGCCCAACATCAACGCGAACGGCGGGCGCGATCACTTCCCGAACGCGTGGAGTGCTGTCCTTGCGGGCGCCGGCATACGCGGCGGCGTCGTGCACGGCGAGACCGATGCCGACGGCGCGAAGGTGGTGAAGGACGCCGTGACGGTGCCGAACCTGCTCGCCACCATCGCGACGACACTCGGCATGGACCCCGCAGACACGGTGCAGTCGCCGGCGGGCCGCCCGATCGCGCTGACCGACGGCGGCACGCCGGTGAAGCAGCTGCTCGTCTAGGGTGGCCGTCGCTATCGCCACCGCTCGTCGGAGAGCGACGCGAACGACTCGCGCATCCCGAGATCGACGTAGGGGATGCGCGCTTTTTCCGCGGCATCGGCAGCGACGGCATCGGCGCCCGCGTCACGAAGTCGGCGAGCGCTCCGGAAGCGCAGCACGAGGAGGAAGAGGAAGACGATGCCGAGCGCGTCCTCGACGGCGCCGTGCGTCGGCTCGCCGGATGCCGAGCAGCCGCCCGTCGTCGCGGACGTGCGCGCGCCGGACGGATCGAGCATGCCGTCGCCGCTCGGCGCGGCACCAGACTGCGCTCCGTTGCCGTTCGCGTTGGCAGCGCCGCTAGCTGACGGCGGGAGCGTATCGTTGCCGGAGCTACCGCTTCCCGCGCCGCCGCTGCTGCTCCCCGGCGCCCCCGCGTCCTTCGGCGTGCGCGGATCGGGCTGGCCTTCGAGCCACGGCGTCGCGCCCGCCTCTGCGAACGCGCGCAGCGTGAGCGTTTGATTCGCCGCGAGCTCCGCGTACACGGCATGCGCGGTCGGGCCGAGGCACGTGCTCGCGGCGTTCGCGGGATCGTGTGGCTTGCCGTTGCCCGCGCGCGACGCCACCGCGACCACCGCGCCGAGGGGCGTGAATGCGGGGCTGCCGCTGTCACCCGAGCAGGCCGATTCGCCGACGAGGAGCTCGCCATCGCCGACGCCGTAGGTCGGGTCGTCGGGATACGCCATCGGTCCCGCGCCGACGAGCGACACGCCGTCACGACGCATGCGTTGCGCTGGCAACGACCCGAGCTCGGTGATGCCGAAGCCGACGAGCACCAGCGGATCCGCGGCGGCCGGCGCAGCGAGGCGCATCGGCGAGATCGGCGAGGCGAGCGCCGTGTCGAGGATCACGAACGCGAGATCGTGGTTGCAGATGGTCGTCGCGTCGGCGTCGACGACCAGCGTCTTGCCGTGTGCGCTCGCGCCCGCTTCGATGGTGGTGTCGGGCGCGACGCCGCCGGTCGTCGCGTACACCGCGAGCGTGGTCGCCACGCGATCGCCGTGGAGCAGCGCGCCCGCCACCGGCTGCCCGCTCGCGTTGCATGCCGCCGTCGCGTCGGTCGCCGATACGCAATGACGAGCGGTGAGCGCGAGGTTCGCCGCCACCATCGTCGCCGTGCACAGTCCGACGCGCGCGCCATTCTCGAAACGTGCCAGCGCAACGACCGAATCCTGGTCTGCGCCGGAGGCGATCCCACCGACGATGGGCTGGATCTCCCGGCCCATGTGGGTCTGCTCCTCACGGCCCTCGATCGGCGCGGCGCAGGCGCCGAACACGAGGCCGGCCGCCGCAAGTAGCAGGAGTCCGTCCGCGCGGAGCGGCGTCTTCTTTCCCCGCTGCAATCGACCGGCGCGCACGGAATCTCCCTCGCAACGCCCATGCCGTGCACGCGTGGGCTCGGCGCGTCAGAGGCGTCCGACGCGTCAGAAGGTCGAGCAGCTCGTGCAGTTCCTCCTCGCCATCGACGTCGACCAGGCGCCGACCAGAATCCCGACGGCGGGCGCACAAGGAGGTGACCTCTGCGCGACGCAGTAGCGCGCGCGCCGTGATTCACGCGGTATCTCGAAAGGGCGACAAGCGTGCGTCGATTCGGCCTTTCGCGGTCTGGCTCTCTCAGCGGAGGAGCCAGGCCGCGATTCCGCTCGTGGTGAGCGCTACGAGCAGGAGACCCACCATGAGGAGCCAGGACCGCACCGGGCTCGCCTTCGGCTCGCTCTTTTGCTCGGTCGATCGCGGGATGCTCGGAGGCTGGACGCTCAGCGGTCGCGCGAGCGGCATCGTCCGGTTGAAGCTCTGCGGCGTGCTCGAGAGCTGCGTTGCCGCGTGGTCCCCGATGGCGAGCTTCATCGGCACCGCGAGCGGCATCGTCTTTCCCTTGGCGTCCTTTTGCTCGTCGTCGTCGAGGGTGCGATCGAGCTTCGGTAGCTGTTTCGGCGCGTCCGTGCGCACGCGGCGCGCGGGCTGCTGCGGCTGCGAACCGAGGCACGTACGCAGAGCATGCGCCGCTGCTTCCATCGTGGCAAAGCGATCGCGCGGCTGACGCGCCATCATGCGAGCGATGGCGTCTCCGAGCTCGCGCGAAGCGCTCGGGTTCCGCTCGTTCACGCGCGGCGCGACGCCGGCGAGGAGTCCGCCCGCGTAGACGCCGGTCACGAGCTCGTAGGCCGTGAGACCGAACGCGTACTGATCGGCGCTCGCGTCCGCGGGTGAGCCTTCGAGCTGCTCGGGCGCCATGTAGCGCGGCGTCCCGAGCACCTGCCCCATGAGCGTCTGGAACTCCGCGGGATTGGCCTGGAGGGTGACCGCCTTCGCGAGGCCGAAGTCGAGCACCTTCACGACGCCTTCTTCGGACACCATGATGTTCCCGGGCTTCACGTCGCGATGCACGAGGCCTGCTTTGTGCGCGGCCCACAACGCGCGCGCGGCATCGACGAGCCACGACACCTTCGTGTCGAGCGCGACGTTGCCGTCACCGTTGTAGCGCCGGAAGGTCACGCCATTCACGAGCTCCATCGCGATGTACGCGATGCCCTCGGCCTCACCGAGCTCGTAGATCGCCACCGAGTTCGCGTGGTTCAGCGCCGCAGCGGCCCGGGCCTCGCGGAGGAGCCGCGCGACGCCGTCCCCCTCGGTCACGGTCGCCGATGCGTCCTTGTCGGTACGGAGGACCTTGAGCGCGACCGGGCGGTGCAGCCGCGTGTCGATCGCCCGGTAGACCTCGCCCATGCCGCCACGGCCGATCAGGCTCTGGATCTCGTACCGCTCGAACGTCGATCCGGGCGTGAGAGGCACACGCCGACGCTACCAGGGCCCCAAGGCCCTTGCGATGTAGGCGGCAGCCGTGGATCGCGGTAAAAGGGCTCCCAGAAGCATGACCACCTCCCCCACAGTTGCGGGAACTACGAGCCAGGCTGGGGCATCCAGCGGACTGCCGCAGGAGCTGACCCTCCGGCTGCACGACTTGATGCTCCGATCGCGCATTCTCGAAGAGCGCTTGATCACGATGTACAAGCAGGGCGACGGCTACTTCTGGATCGGCGGCCCCGGCGAGGAGGCGTTCAACGTTCCGCTCGGCCTGCTCGTCGACAAGGGCCAGGGCGTCGACCACGACTACCTGCACTTGCACTACCGCTCGAGCGGCACGCTCCTCGCAATGGGAGCAGACCCTGTCGACTCGCTGCGTCAGATGAAGAACACCGCGACGGACCCGTACTCGAAGGGCCGGAACTTCGCGGGCCACTACTC
>JAXDMI010000224.1:0-10296 GCA_034666145.1 Myxococcales bacterium
GACCGGATGCGCAGCAGGAAGCGGTCGAAGATCGCGGTCAGCGTCTCGTCGGTCGGCACCTCGTTGGAGGCTCCGAAGCACGAGAGCAGGGGGCACTTGAGCACCACGCCGCCCGACGTGTACCGGCGCTCGTTGAGGAGCGTGAGCAGCGAGTTGAGGATCGCGGAGTTCGACTTGAAGATCTCGTCGAGGAAGACGATCTCCGAGCTCGGCAGCATGCCCTCGACGCGACGCTGATAGCGACCCTCGCGGAACGCCGCGATGTCGACCGGGCCGAAGAGCTCGTTCGGCTCCGTGAAACGCGTGAGCAAGTACTCGAAGTAGTTCGCGTGCAGGAGGCGCGCGAACATGCGAATGAGCGCGCTCTTCGCCGTGCCGGGAGGTCCGACGAGGACGGCATGCTCGCCGGCGACGACGGCGATGAGCAGGAGGCGGATGACCTCGTCCTTGCCGAGAAAGCGCGACTCGAGCTGTCGCGCCATCTGCGCGAGACGCATCGGGAGGGCAGCGCTGGCCAGGTTTGACGGCGGGTTCTGAGTCTGAACCATGCGGCTCGCTACGTTACAGGATTTCCTCGGCCGGCGCTTCCGCGAGCGTGGGCGTCGGCGCCTTGCTCTCTCCTGCACGATCGATGGCGATTTTGAAGAGGATGGGGCCCACCATCTCGTTGAGCGCGACACACGCGATGGCCACGTCGCGGAAGCCGGGCCCGAACGACGGGAACTTGTTGGCGATGACCGAAGCGATGCCGATGGCGACGCCGGCCTGCGAGATGAGCGGGCCCCAGCCCCACTTCTTCACCGCAGCGTCGTCCTTCGCGAGGACGGCGGCGACCCGCGCGGTGCCGATGGTGATCGCCGCTCGCGCTCCGGCGAGGATGAGCGCGGTGGCCCAGAAGTCCTTGAGCAGAGGAACGTTGAGGTGCGCGCCCGCGCTCGCGAAGAACACCACGTACACGACGCCGCCGGTCTCTTCGATGGCGTGGATGAACTTGTCGCCTTGCTTCGACAGGTTCTGCACGACGAAGCCGGCGACCATGAACGTGAGCAGCGGCTCGTAGTTGAGGTAGTGCAGCACCTCGGTCGCGCCGAAGCCGAGCGCGATCAGCACGACGAGGAGCTGGCGCCCGCTCACCTTGAGGTACGCGGCGAGGACGAGGCCGAGCGTCGTCCCCAGCGAAACGCTGCCGAGGATCTCGTGTCCGAGTGAGCTGAACGCCGAGAACGAGAACGTCGACGTCGGTTCGACGAGCGGCTTGGCGATCGTGATCGCCGTCGCGAGCATCACGACGACGACGACGTCACTCGCCATGACGAACGCGAGACTGAAGCGCGCGAGCGGCCCGGTCGCGCGCGTCTGCGAGAGCACGCCGAGACACGCCGACGGGCTACGCGTGATGGCGACGACGCCCCACAGGATCGAGACGCCGACGAGGCCGGTGAACGGCAGATGCTGCACGAACGCCGGCCGGAGCAGCAAGAAGACGCACCCGACGGCGAAGATGCCGACGAAGGTGTGGAGACCGAGCGCGAAGACGAGGCTCCGCAAGCCGCGCTTCAGCGTCTCGAGGCGCAGCTCGGCGCCGCCGGCGAGCGCGATGAGCGCGATGGCGAGGGTGTTGACGGGCTCGAGCCTCTTCACCGATTCGTGATCGATGAGATGCAGGACGTACGGCCCGGCGATGATCCCCGCGAAGAGGTAACCGCTGAGGTGGGGGATGCCGAGCACCTCGACGAGCTCGCTGAGGAGCGTGCCGGCGAGCAGCAGCGACCCGAGCGCGGCGAGGATGCGCGCTTCTCCGCGATACTGCGGGGCGAGAACGGTGGCGCCCCACAGGATGCCGAAGACGACGCCGAGGCTGAGGAGGTCCATTCCCCGGCCGAGCCACGTCTTGTGCGGCTTGCCGCCCTTTGCCGCGCTCATGTCGTCCGCTCCGAGGGTAAAGGCGCGAGCTCGTCGGCATCACCGAGCGATACGGACGGAGCCTTGGTCTCCTTCGCGCGATCGAGAGCGAGCTTGAAGAGGATCGGCCCCACGATGGCGTTGATGGCGACGTTCGCGATCACGAGCGCACGCAACGGGGCACCAAACGCCGGGAATTCCCGCTCGACGACGCCACCGAGGCCCTGCGTGAGACCGGCCTGTGCGACGAGCGAGCTCCATGCCCAGCGTCGCAAGAGCGGCTCGTCCTTCGCGATCTTCGCGGAGATGCGCTGCGCGCCGAACGTCACGATCGCCCGCGCGCCGCCGAGGAGGAGCGCGACCGGCCAGAGACTCCTGAGCAGAGGAATGTCGAGGTCAGCCCCCGCGATCGCGAAGAAGACGACGTAGACGACGCCGCCCATCTCCTCGATGGCGTGCAGGAACTTCTCGCCCTGCTTCGACAGGTTCTGCACGACGAAGCCTGCGACGAGGAACGCGAGCAGCGGATCGAACTGCAGGAAGTGGAGCGTCTCCGTCGCGCCGAAGCCGACCGCGACGATG
Source organism: Myxococcales bacterium (assembly GCA_034666145.1). Taxonomy (GTDB): domain Bacteria; phylum Myxococcota_A; class Polyangia; order Polyangiales; family Polyangiaceae; genus Labilithrix. The sequence continues at coordinate 2,485 of JAXDMI010000224.1, forward strand.
ACCACCAGCAGCTGGCGACCGCTGACCTTGATGTAGATCGCGAGAAGCAGACCGAGCATCGTGCCGATGGAGACGCTTCCGATGATCTCGTGTCCGAGCGCCCGGAACGCAGCGAGCGAGAGCGTCGTGCCGGGCTCCAGGAGCGGACGCGCGATCATCATGCCCCCGGCGAGCACCAGGATGACCACCACGTCCGAGAGCATCACCGATGCCAGCGCGAAGGACGCGAGCGGTCCGCGCGCCCTCGTCTGGGCGAGGATCGCGAGTGTTGCCGAGGGGCTGCGCGAGGTGGCGATGATCCCCCACAGAAGCGCGGCGGCAACGACGCCCGTGAAGGTCAGGTTCGCGGTGAACGGCAGGAGCGGTCGCGCCAGGATGAAGACGCCGCCGATGATCACGATGATCGCGACGGTCTGCACGACGTTCGACACGACCAGTGACTTGATGCCCTTCTTGACCTGCTCGATACGCAGCTCGGTGCCACCGGCGAGCGCGATGAGCGCCAGCGCAAGCGTGTTGACGGGAGCGAGCGCCTTCACCGAATTCGTATCGATGAGACGAAAGACGTGGGGGCCGGCCAGGATGCCTGCGAGGAGATAGCCCGTGAGGTGGGGAACGCGCAGCACCTCGATGAGCTGGCTCATGAGCGTGCCCGCGAGCAGCAGGAAGCCGAGCGACGCGAGTATCGAAGGCGTCCCCGACATGTTCGGCGCGAGGCGCGTCGCGCCGTAGAGGATCGCGAACAGGACAGCGAGGCCCATCGCGTCCATCGCGCGCGCGGTCCCCGGGCTCTTCTCGCCTCCCCTCACGTTGACGGCTCCTCGTCGGCCTCGTGCGCGCCGCCGTGATCCCGCGCATGCGCACCCGAGTCGCGGTCGCCGGCGTCGGCGTCGGCGGTCGCGGGCAGGTTCGGTGACGAGGACGGCGATGCAGACGGCGCCGGTGCGAGCTCGCCGAGATGATCGAGCATGCCTCGCAACGCGAGCGTCGAGACCACCTCGCCGAGCACGGCTGACGCCGCGGCGCAGACGAGGAGCGTGTCACCGATCGCCCCCGGAAAGCGCAGCGCGAAGACGAAGCCGCAGCTCATCGAGATCGGTCCCGACGAGAGCAGCACGATGCCGAGGAAACGACCCGCGGGCCGCGCCGCCGGCATGGCGATGCGCACGAGGAGCCCCGACGCGAGCTTGCCGACGATGCGCGCCAGGAGCACGAGCGCGACGAGCGCGCCCAGCATGCGGTTCTCGACGAGCGGCTGCGGGTCGAGCCGCGCGCCGGCAAGGAGCAGCATCGGGTAGAGGACGGCACGCTCCGTCGGCGACACCATGCGGCGCAGCACGCGCCGGCTCGGCGACACCGCAGCGAGGGCCATGCCCATCACGAACGTGACGAAGATCGTGCACAGTCCGAAGCGCGCGGAGATGCCCACGCCGAGCAGCAACGTACCGACGAGCGCGCCCCACACCTGGTAACCCTCGGCGCTGCGGAGCAGGAGCGCGGTGACGGTGCCGAGCAGGGCGCCGAGCGCGATGCTCAGGCCGAACCAGCCGATGGGCGGCAGAACGACGGCGAGGCCCGGCGTCGGCGCAAGCGCGAAGATGGCGCCGGCAGCGACGAGCGGCGCGAGATCGTCGGACGCGCCGATCTCGGTGAGCAGGCTCGAGACCGGGCCCTTCGCGTTCCATCGCGCCGACACCCACTCGATGCCGAAGCGCGTGGTCTCCGACGTGACCGCGCCTGCGCCGGCCGAGAGGAGCAGCGCACCGGTCGCGTCGATGCCTGCAATATGCACGTGCATCAGCATCTCGTGCACGGCGAACGCGACGGCGACGCCTGTGATGACGGCGCCGGCCACGCCGAGCGCGATCGATTTGCCGCCGACGCGACGGCCTCGGACGCGCCCGAAATCCAGGCCGACGACGAACGCGAGCCATCCCAGCGCGACCTGCACGATCGGCTCGAACTCGTGGATCATCGATCTCTCGACGAGGCCGAGCGCATTCGGGCCGACGATGAAGCCGAGGCCGACGAACTCGATGCCCGACGGAAGGCCTCGCGCCGTTCGACCGCCGAGGATGAGGCTCCCTACGTAGGAGAGGAGGAGCAGCCCCATCAAGAGGGCGATGGCGCTCACGTCGACTCCGTCACGCTCGACTCGGACTTCAGGCCTTCGCCCCCACTGGTACGACTGCTGGTGCTGCCGGTGCTGCCGGTGCTCGCGGTGCTGCCGGTGGCTGCGCGGCGACCCAGCCCGACGCCGAGCTTCGAGAGCGCGTCCTGCACGACCTTCGCGAGCGAGACGTCGTGGCGCATCGACGCGCTGGTGACGCGCCAGTGCGCGCCGGCGCCGTCGAGATAGACGAGCTCGACGCGACCGCGCGAGCTGTGCGCGCGAGCGGCGGCGAAGAGGACGCGCTCCACTTCGTCCTGCGGCGCGGTGGCGTCGACGACGATGTCGATGGTGACGAGCCGCGCATGGCGATGCACGCGCGTGGGATGCACGAGGCCGAGGAGATGCGGAACGGTGACCTCGGCGAGCGCGTCGTCTTCGATGCGAACCTCGAGGAGCGTGACGTCGAGGACCTTGCCACGACGTCCACCGACCTCGACGTCGTCGCCGCGCTTCATGCGCCGGCCGAAGACCACGGTGATGCCCACCACGACGCACGCGAGGAGCGGCGTTGCAGCAAGGGCCACGGCGACCAGGGCGATGAGGCCGATGCGCGAGATGACGCCGTCGGTCTCGCCGGTGATGAGCGGCGAGGCCAGCACGAGCGCCACCACGACGATGCCGAAGCGGGCGAGCGCGCTGGTGGGTCGCGCGAGATCGCGGGCGAGCCAGCCGACGCGGGTGTCGCCGCGGCTGATGCTGTCGAAGAAGAGACCGACGAAGCGAACGAGGACGCTCACCGCGAGCACCGCGATGGCGGCGACGACGATGAGCGGGAGCGCGCCGCCGATGCGCGCGGCGAGGCCGTAGAGCGGCTTCACCACCATGCCGGTGAGGCGCTCGGTGTAGCCGCGCGTCGCGTCGAAGAGCGAGAGCGCGAAGATCAGCCAGCCGTAGGCGATGGCGATCTGGATGAAGCGATGCCCGAGCGCGAGGCCGATCGAGAGACCGCCACGCGCGGCACCCGCGCTGATGAACTCGACCTTGCCGAGGCGAAGCGCGGTGACCTTCTCGGGGTTGTCGCCGATGCGTGCGCGGAGCTTGCCGGCGCCCTCCGACACGCGATTGAGGAAGAGGAACGCGAGCAGCGCCGAGAAGACGAGGAGCGAGAACGAGAAGACGGTGGTGGCGATCGCGCTGCGCTTCCGCTCCGTCGACACCGCCTGACCGAGCCGCGCGGTGACCTGCGCGGCGAGGACGTCGAGGCTCGCTTCGCCGGAGCCCTCCACGTCCTCGGGACCGAGCGTGAGGATCGGCGTCTTGCCGACGAACACCACGGCGGTGCCCTCCTTCTCTTCGTAACGCGTAGCGCCGATGTCGTCGGTCTGCGAAAGGAGCGCTTCGAGCGCGAGGTTCGCGGTCTTCGCGCGATCCTGCGCCGAGTTGCCGGCGCGAGCGGCGCGCAGCACGACGACCGTCTTCTCGTGAACGCGGATCTCGCCGGGCAGCGGTCCCTTGACGGCAGCGGAACCGGACGCCGAGGCCGAGGGCGCAGCGGAAGCGGGCGCTACCGCAGCGGGAACGGAGGCGGCGGCGGCGGCGACGACGGCCGGCGCGGCGGGCGCCGGCGCGGGAGCAGCCGTTGGCTCGGCCGTCGCGGCGTGGTCCTGGGCGAACGCCGGTCGCGCGCGCAGCACCCCCACCAGCCCGAGGACGAGCACGAGCGCGAGCGCCATAACGGTGACGTGGTACAAGCGCCGCATGCGCGGACCCCGAAGCTATCACAGGCTCGGCCGACGCAATCTCGTACTCGGCGCGTCGACCGCTCTCCTCTCTACGAGCGCAGCGAGCGCAGGTTGCGGGGGGCGGCCATCACCGGCCGCGACTCCGGCGGGTGGTGTGGGCGCACGCGGCACAACGAGCGGCGCTCCCGCCCCGATGTGGGGCGTCCAGAGCGGCGACGTCAGCGCGTCGCGCGGCGTGGTGTGGAGTCGATCCGACCGACCCGCTCGCATGCTCGTCGAGTGGTCGACGTCGCCGGCCTTCACCGACGCGCGCCGCATCACGGGTCCTGCCGCCAGTGCCGAAGGCGATCTCATCGCCAAGGTCGCGCTCGAAGGTCTGCCCTCCTCGACGCGCATCTACTACCGCGTCCGCTTCGAAGCCGAGCGCGCCTCCGAGTGGATCGCCGGCGCGTTCTCGACGCCGGATGCGCTTTCGGACGCCGCGAAAAAGACGGCGCCGAGTGACATCGTCTTCGCGTGGTCGGGCGACACGAACGGCCAGGGCTGGGGCATCGACCCGGCGCGTGGCGGGATGGCTGCGTTCACGGCGCTGCTCGATCGCGCGCCCGACTTCTTCGTGTCGTGCGGCGACGCCATCTACGCCGACAACCCCATCCCGCCGGAGCTGAAGCTCGAAGACGGCGGCACGTGGAGGAACCTGGTCACGCCGGCGAAATCGCACATCGCCGAGACGCTCGAAGACTTCCGCGGCGCGCATCTCTACTCGCGTCATTCGCCGGAGGTGCGCGCGCTCTCGGCCAACGTGCCCTCGTTCTTGATCTGGGACGATCACGAGGTCCGCAACAACTGGTTCCCCGACGAGGTGGTCGACGAGCCCGCGCGTCACGAGCCGCGCATGGGCGTGATCGCGCAGCACGCGCGACGCGCGATGCTCGAGCACTGGCCGACGCTGGTCGATCCCGCGCGCATGTATCGTTCGGTGCGCTGGGGCCCGATGCTCGAGGTGTTCTTCCTCGACGGGCGAAGCTTCCGCACGTCGAACTATCCGGCGCCGCCGGAGGAAGCGTTCCTCGGCGCCGCGCAGCTCGCGTGGCTCGAAGGCGCGCTCGCGGCGTCGACGGCGACGTGGAAGGTCATCGCCTGCGACATGCCGGTCGGGCTCGTGATCTCGGAGCCCGCGCCCGGCGCGACGGGCGTCGAGGCGTACGACGGCTATGCGAACACGGGCGGTCCACCGTCGGGACGCGAGAAGGAGCTCGCTTCCCTCCTCTCTTCTCTCCGCCGTCGTGGCGTGCGCAACGTCGTGTGGATCACCGCCGACGTGCACTATGCCGCCGCCCATCGGTACGACCCGGCGAAGGCTCAGTTCCGCGACATGGATCCGTTCTGGGAGTTCGTCGCCGGGCCCATGCACGCGACGTCGTTCCCGCGAAAGCACTTCGACGACACGTTCGGCCCGGAGCTCGCGTACGCGTCGGCCGGCTGGGACACGTTCGGCTCACCGGCGACAGGCCAGCAGTTCTTCGGCGTCGTGCGCATCGACGGCGCGTCGCGCGTGATGACCGTCACGCTCGTCGACGGCCGCGGCCGCGATCTCCACGCCACCGTCCTCCGCCCGCAGACCTGATCCCACTGGATCGGCATCCCACGGTTTTTCAGGCGTCCCGCCCGGCAAGGGTGATCCGGCTCCGATCGGCGCGGCGTTTTTCTCAATGATTTCGAGGGAAGCCTCCCTACGCAACCACGAACGACCCTGGGTCGGGAGCGGCACGGCGGGTGCACACGTAAGAGAGTGTAGGATACGGCCTGGAGGCTCTCGATCATGTCGTCGCTCGCGGAAGTCACGCTCTCGACCCCTCACTCGTTCCTCGCCGAGCTCGCGCCGATGGCCGCGGGTGGGTGGCACGCGTTGGGCGCCCAGATCTATCCGGGCGAGCTGAGCGTTGCGACCGACGACGGCGTCTATCGATTCGTCAACGGTGTGTTCCTCGGCCGCGCTCAGAAGGCGGCGCGCACGTTCGAGCGGCCGAAGGCGATGCACGGTCTCCGGCTCGTCGGCTTCCTCTTCGACGAAGGCGGCATGTGGTCTCTCTCGCCGCGCTGGCAGGCCGGCGCGCACGCGGTGCTCTGGAGGGACGGCGAGATCGACGCGCAATCCTTCGTGCTGACGTCGCCGACCAACGATTTCACCATCGAAGAGCCGGACCCGAAGCCGCACGAGCCCGGACCGAAGCCGACGCCGTGGGCTACTGCGCGCCCGTCGTCGCCCTCCGGCATCAAGCTGCGCCGGCCCGCTCGTCCGCCGAGCATCCGTAGACCGCTGCCCGCGTCGATGACGCGGATCCATCTGAGCCATTGACCTTCCCGCGGCGGTGGACGAGCGTGTCCGCCCTCGATGCGGCGCAGCTCCTCCTCGATCTCGGCGTTCGTGCTCGCTCTCGCGATGAGCGTCGTCGCGCTCGCCGCGTGTCCCGCGCCCGCCGTGCCGCCGCCGTCGCGTCCGCCGCCGAGCGCGAGCGAGCCCGCGACGCTGCTTCCTCCGCCGCGTGACGACGGGCACCTTCCCGCGCTCGCCACGCCACTGCACTACGCGCTCGCCTTCGACATCGATCCGCGCGCCGACAAGTTCACGGGCCTCGCGCGCATCGACGTCGAGATCCCGGCGAAGACCTCGCATGTCGTGCTCAACGGTCACGCGCTCGGAATCACCGATGCCCGCGCGCTCGTGGGCGCCGTTGCGCATCCCGCGCGCGCCTCGTGGCGACCTGCCCACGGCGCACGCCCGGAGAACCCCGAAGAGCTGGTGCTCACGTTCGATCCGCCGCTCGAGCCCGGGCGCGCCACGCTCGCCATCACGTACTCGGCGCCGTTCGGCGAGGAGCTGTCGGGCCTCTATCGCGTCGCCGACGGCGGCAACTGGTACGCGTTCACGCAGTTCGAAGCGACCGACGCTCGCCGCGCATTTCCCTGCTTCGACGAGCCCGGGTTCAAGGTGCCGATCGGCGTGACCGTGACGGTCCCGCAGGGCATGCTCGCCTTCGCGAACACGCCGGAGCAGAGGCGCGAGACCGCGGCTGGCAAGACGACCTTCTCGTTCGCGGACACGCCGCCGCTTCCCACCTATCTCGTCGCGCTCGCGGCCGGCGAGCTCGAGGTGAAGGAGCTCGCGCGCACCACGAAGCCCCCCATCCGGCTCATCACCGTGAAGGGCAAGACGGGGCAAGGCGCGCTCGGCCTCGAGGCGACGAGCGGGCTCGTCGATGCGCTCGCGACGTGGTTCGGGATCCCGTACCCGTACGAGAAGCTCGACATCGTCGCCGTCCCCGACTTCGCCGCGGGCGCGATGGAGAACGCGGGCCTCGTGACGTTCCGCGAGGAGCTGCTGCTTCTCGATCCCGCGCGCGCCTCGGTTCGCTCGAGGCGCTCGCAGGCGCTCGTCGTCGCGCACGAGCTCGCGCACCAGTGGTTCGGCGATCTCGTCACCGCCGCATGGTGGGACGACCTCTGGCTCAACGAGGGCTTCGCCACGTACATGGAGTGGCGCATCGTCGACAAGTGGAAGCCTTCGTTCGGCGCGAAGACCGACGCCGTCGTCGACACGCTCGGCGTGATGGATCTCGATGCGCTCGCTTCGGCCCGTGCCGTTCGACAGCCCGTGGTCTCGACGAGCGAGGCCGACGAGGCCTTCGACGGCATCACCTACGAGAAGGGCGGCGCCGTCCTCCGCACCATCGAGAACTGGATCGGCGAGGAGGCCTTCCAGCGCGGCGTGCGCGATTACCTCACGAGCAACGCGTTCAAGAGCGTACACGCGGATCGCCTGTTTTCTGCGCTCGATCGCGCGTCCGGCAAGGACGTGACGCAGATGGCGGCCACGTATCTCGATCGCGCCGGCGTTCCTGAAGTGACCGCGCAGATCCAGTGCGATCACGGCTCGCGCTGGCACATCGAGCTCGG
>JAXDMI010000225.1:0-5513 GCA_034666145.1 Myxococcales bacterium
GCCGATGTGGGCCTCCGGCAGATGCCCGCAATGGCTCTCGCGGAGCTCGTCGCGCAACGAGGCCTCCTGCTCGGGAGTGAGCGGGATGCCCTCGTCGATCGGCGCTTCGGTCCCGCCGTCGCCCGCGCCACCGTCGGCCTCGCTCGCAGGCTTCATGAGCGCGCGCATCCGCGAGCGCGGAAGACCGGTCGCGACGATGGGGAGCTCGCGATCGAGCGCCACCTGCGCGATGGGCTCGTATTGATTCCACGGCGGCCAACCAGACTTCTCCCAGCTGACCGCGCGCGCGAGGCTCGCTGCGTCGCGCGGATGCTCACGACGAGACGTGTCGAGCGCAGCCTGATCGTCGACGTCGAACATCTCGAACGCCACCACTGGTTTCCGCCCCGCCTCGACCATCGCGCGGAGCATGCGCGCCTGCAGGGCGTGATGATCGGGGTTGTCGTGCTTCTCGCCGAGGAGCACGTAGCCATGGAGCGCCGCGAGCACCTCGGCCTCCTCGGCGAAGCGCGCGGCGCGCACGTTCCAGATGCGACCGACGAGCGGATGATCGCGGTCGAGGGTCGTCGTCCACTGGACCGCGGGCTGAGACGAACGCAGTGGAGCCGTCGTCGTTACCGGCGGACGGCCTGGCGCGGTGCACGAGACTCCACCGATACCGATCACCGTCGTCGTGACGAGAACCACGAGACCAACGAGCGAGCGACGCATGCCGCCGAGCTTGACGCCTTCGGGCGCCACGTGCCATTCCTCTGCATCATGCTTTCCGAGTCGCGATTGAAGCTCGAGGACCTCCAAAGGCGTCTCATGACGCTAAGGGGGCATCTTTGACGTCCCGAAGCTCAAGGACGAGATCAATCGTCTGAACGAACAGACGATGGCGCCGGGCTTCTGGGACGACCCGAAGAAGGCGCAGGCGACCAACCGTAAGCGCTCCGGCATCGAACAGAAGGTCGAGACCGTCGAGAAGCTCACGCGCGAGATCAACGACGCGCAGGAGATGCTCGAGATGGGCGCGGCCGAGAAGGACGAGAGCATCGTCGACGAGATCGGCAGCCAGCTCCCCGCGCTCGAGCACCGGCTCCGCACCGCCGAGCTCGGACGCATGCTCTCGGGCCAGGTCGATCACGCCAACGCCATCCTCAGCATCCATCCCGGCGCCGGCGGCGTCGACGCGAAGGACTGGGGCGCGATGCTGATGCGCATGTACATGCGCTTCTGCGAGCGACGCGGCTACAAGACCGAGATCGTCGACTTCGAAGACGGTGACGAGGCCGGCATCAACAGCGTCTCGTTCACCGTCGCCGGCGATCACGCGTTCGGCTATCTGCGCAGCGAGATCGGCGTGCACCGCCTCGTGCGCATCTCTCCGTTCGACGCCAACGCTCGACGCCAGACGGCGTTCGCAGCCGTCGAGGTCACGCCCGACATCGAAGACGAGATCGACATCGTCGTGAAGGACGAGGACCTCGAGACCACCACCATGCGCGCCGGCGGCAAGGGCGGTCAGAACGTCAACAAGGTCGAGACCGCGGTGCGCATGAAGCACCTCCCGTCGGGGATCGTCGTCGTGTGTCGCGCGGAACGCTCGCAGCTCCAGAACCGTCGCACCGCCCTCAAGATGGTGAAGGCGAAGCTCTACGAGATGGAGATGCAGAAGCGCGAAGACGCCGCGGCGGCATACCAGGCGACGAAGACCCAGATCGGCTGGGGAAACCAGATCCGCAGCTACGTCCTCGCGCCGTATCGCCTCGTGAAGGACCTGCGCACCAGCTACGAGGTCGGCAACGTCGACGGCGTGCTCGACGGCGATCTCGATCCGTTCATCGAGGCGTACCTGCTCGCCGCGGCAGGCGGGAACTTGAAGAAGGGCGGCGTCTCCGAGGAGATCGACGCGTAGACTCGGTGACGTGACGGCTGGTCTCCTGCGCATCGGTGTCGACCTCGGCGGCACCAAGACCGAGGCGGTCGTCGTTCGCCTCGGCGGTCCCGATCCCGAGGTGCTCGCGCGCCGGCGGATCCCCACCGCACGGGATCTCGGCTACGAGCACATCGTCGAGCAGACGCGCGCGCTCGTCGCCGATGTCGCGCACGAAGCCGGCATCTCGAGCGTCACCAGCACCGATCTCGGGATCGGCGTCGGCATGCCGGGCTCGGTGACGACGCGCACCGCCGGCGGAGGCACGTCGGACGTCGCGCTCGTCAAGAACTCGAACACCACGTGCCTCAACGGCCGGCCCTTCCGCATCGACCTCGCGAAGGCGCTCGGCCGTACCGATGTTGCCTTCGCCAACGACGCGAACTGCTTCGCGCTCGCCGAGGCCGTGTGGGGCGCAGCACGCGGCGCTCGGGTCGCGTTCGGCGTGATCATGGGCACCGGCGTCGGCGGCGGCGTGGTCATCCACGACGAGGCCACCGCGCTCGCGCCCATCGGACGCACGCGCGCGTGGGACGGCGCGCAGGGCATCGCCGGCGAATGGGGCCATGTCTCGCTCGAGCCCGTGACCGGCCCTCCCTGTTACTGCGGGCGCCGCGGCTGCATCGAGACGTATCTCTCGGGGCCCTCCATCGAACGCGACTACGCGGCGCGCAGCGGAGCCACGAAGCGACTGGCCGAGATCGCCGAGCTCTCCATCGAGGGCGACAAAGTCGCCGTCGCGCTGCTCGAAGAGCGCGTCGAGATCTTCGGCCGCGCGCTGTCCATCGTGATCGACGTGCTCGATCCCGACGTCATCGTGCTCGGCGGCGGCGTGTCGAACCTGGCGCTCTTCTATGACGAAGGTGTGCGCGCCGTCGGCCGATGGGTCTTCAACGACGAGCTCCGCACGCGCATCGTCAAGAACGAGCTCGGCGACAGCGCAGGTGTCCTCGGTGCCGCGCTTCTCGAGCCGGCACTGTCGTCCATCCGCTAGCCGTCACGGCGGGCCGACCGTCAACAGCGGGCCGAGCCTCACGGCGGTCCGAGCACCCACAGGCTCTGCTTCTTCGCCGCGGTGGACCTCACGAGCTGCGCGAGGTCGTTCGCGGTCTTCGCGGTATCGGCATTCGCCGACCGTCCGAACGCCGCGAGCTCGTCGCCGAGCTTCACGAGCGCGTCGGGCGGAAAGAGCCGCGGCAGGAACAGGTCGAACCCAGGGAGAGCCTTCGCGAACGGCTCGTGGAGTCGCGTCATCGCCTCGAGCGACACGAACCACGAATCATCGTTCCAGTGCGTGAATTCCCTGCGATCGGCATCGTCTCCCGCGCGCGCCATCTGCAGCTCGACCCACGCCCCGCCCTTCATTCCGCGCACGACCGCTCCCGCGCTCGCGCTCGCTCCCGCGCTCGCACTCGCTCCCGCTCCCGCTCCGTCCAACGGCATCAACATGCCCGCTGGCATCGTCGGCTGCGCGACGTGCGCATCGGGCGCCGCTTCCGCGCCCTTGTCCTCGGCGCACGACCGGCAACCGCCGCAAACCGCCATCATCGCGCACGCCGTGACCCATTTTCCCATCCAACGCTTCGTGCCGGTCGCGCTCGCCATGAGCAGCGTGTAACACGCTCTTCGAGCCATGCAGGGACCGACGGACGACCCCGCCCCCGACGACCGCGACGACCGCGACCGCGACCGCGACGACCGCGACGACCGCGACGACGTTGCTGGCGACCCGCCGCCGTCGCGCACCAAGCCGAAGCCCAAGAAGCGCGCGCTTCCCGGCTCCGGCCCTTCGCGCTTCCGCGGCCTCTGGATCGCCGTTGCCGGTCTCTACCTCGCGACGGTGTGGTTCGACGGCGTCGGCAGCACGTGGCCCGCGAAGATCACCCCGCGTCCCTGGCTCTACTTCTCGCAGGTGGCTGCGCTCTTCGTGAGCGCCGCGCCGAAGGTGATCGACTATCGCGCCGAGGGCTGGTCGTGCAGCGAGCATCGGTGGGTCGAGATCGACGTTCGCCCTTATTTTCGTATCGACGCCGACAACAAGGAGAACCGCTTCCAGCGCGCGCTGCAGTTCTATCGCAAGAACCGCAACGTGATGCGCGCCCTCGATGACTTCGTCGTCAAGCGACACAACGCGGCGGGCAACAGCATCGGCGGCGTCCGCTTCTCCAGCTTGCGGCTCCCCTACCCCGCGCCGGGTGAGCACGTCGCACCGTTCGAGCAGAGACCGCTCACGAGCTACTCCGCCGACCAGAAGCACGCCTGGTTCTGGACGCCCACGTCGCGACGCGCGCAGCGCTGTGGTGCCCCCGAGCAAGCGGACGACGACAGCGATCGCGCGAAGGACGACAACAAAGACAAGGACAAGGACCTCAACAAGGACCTCGATCCATGAGCGACTCCGCGCTCGGCTCCCGCATGTTCGTCGGCGATCGCTTCTTCACGTGGTTGAAGAAGCCGGTCCCCGTGCTCCGCCTCGAGCTGATTCGCATCTGCGCGCCGCTCGCCATCCTCGGTTTCATGTCGAGCCGCATCGCCTACGCCGACGAGTGGCTGGGGAGCGAAGGCTTTCGCGTTCCCGATCTCGGCTTCGCCGATCCGCGCCAGCCGCTCTATCTGCCTCCGCTGCCGAGCTGGGCCGCGTGGACCGTCGCGCTAGCGATGGTGGCTTCGGGCCTGGCGCTCTCGCTGGGCTTCCACGCGCGACGCGCGGCCTGGATCTTCGCCGCGACCGGGATCTGGGTGGCGCTCAGCGATCGTCTCGCCGCGTTCAGCGTGAGCAAGCTCACTCCGGTGATCGCCATCGCGCTCGCGCTCAGCCCGTGCGGCGTGCGCTTCGGGATCGACGCATGGCGACGCGCGAAGCAATCGCCCAAGAAGCGGAAGGCCTTGCCGCGCGAGGTGGTGAGCGGCTCGGTGCGCTTCTTCCAGCTCCTCGTTCCCGTCATCTACTGCGCGTCGGGCATCGCGAAGGCGCGCGGCGACTGGCTCCACCAGCCGTACGTCCTGTGGACGCATCTCCACAGCTCGTATCAGACCAGCGTCACGCTCTTCCTCGCCAACCTGCTTCCGCCGTTCGCGTGGACGCTGTTCCAGGTCATGACGCTGATCCTCGAATCCTTCGCGCCGCTCTGGTTCGGATGGAGCCGCACCCGTCCCTACGCGCTCGTTGCCGCGGTCGGCATGCACGCGATGATCGGCCTCATGTTCGGACCGGTCCGCTACTTCGCGATGCTGATGGCGACGCTGCTCATTGCATCGCACCTCTCGGAGCGACGCATCGAGCAGCTCACCGACTGGCTCGCCGAGCGAGCTCGTTGCTAACGAGGGTCAGGGAACCGGATCGGGTTTGACGCCCTTGGAAGCGGCGTTCGCGCAGCCGAGCTCGACGCCGGTCGGGCCGTCCTTCGTCTTGACGATCTTGAACTCGACGCGACGGTTCTTCTCCCAGGCCTCTTCGTTGTGGCCGGGATCTTCGGGACAGAACTCGCCGTAGCCCTTGCTCCGGAGATGGTCCTTCGGGACCTTCCGCTGGATGAGGGCGTTCATGACGCTGTTCACGCGATCCTGCGTGAGCTTCAGGTTGTACTCGTCCGTC
>JAXDMI010000226.1:0-6246 GCA_034666145.1 Myxococcales bacterium
CGGTGCCTGCGGCGGCGTCGGCCGCTTCGGCGAAGCCGCGCGTCGAGCAGATGCCTCCGCCTCCGCCGAAGTCGCCGTCGGGTCGCGAGCTCACGCTCGACTTCGATGCGCTCGAGCGCGCCGCGCAAGACGCGGTGTCGCCGTCGCTGTTCCACTCGAGCGATCTGCCTCCGCCTCCGAAGAACCTCTTCACGAAGGAGCCCGGCACCGGCGGCGCGTATCGCGCGGTGGAAGCCGATCCGCGTCACGAGGCTCGTCACGACGCGCGCGAAGAAGCCGGCGGCCGCACGTTCGCCTCGGAAGAACCGGGCTCGCGCGGTGGACGCCAGCCGCCTGCGTCGCAGCGTGGCGAGAAGTCTCCGCAGCCCGCCCGGGTTTCGACGCGCGCTCCGGCGAGCCGTCCCGGCGAGGCTCGTTATGCGCCGGCGCGTCCGGCGGCGATCTTCGGCAGCACGCAACGCCCACAGCCGCAGTCACTCTTCAGCGACGAGCTCGTAAGCGACAAGTCTCTCGACGAAGTCATCCTCAGCTACCTCGCCGAAGACCTCGAACCCCCCCGCCGCAAATAACGTTTGGGTCAGAAGGAGCCGGCGAGCGCGGTGTGCATCGAGAGCTCGAGCTTTCGGCCCGTGAGCGCGTCGCGGTCGCTGAACTCCCAGACCTCGGTCGAGAACTTGAGGCGGAGGCCGCGCTCGATCGCGTAGGCGGTGCCGAGCGTGTAGCGGAAGACCGAGCTGCGCCGATCGAGCTCGCTCGTCGATTCGACGTTGCCCACGCGGTACATGCCGTCGACGCGTCCGATGAGATCGAGCTCGTTGGTGAGCCCCTCTTCGACCTCGAGATAGGCGCCGTGCTTCATCGAGAAGTCACCGCGCGCGTCGGCAACGACGTACTTGAACACGGTGCGATCGTTGGTCGAGAACTCGGTGCGTCGACCCAGATATTCCGCGCGGATGTTGAGCTTGTCGAAGCGCAACGTCGCGTCCCCACCCACGATCAAATAGGAGAGGTCGTTGCTCGGGTCGTACGTGCCGTACATGCCGCTCACGCCGAGCGTGAGATCGCTCGTCTCTCCGAGCTTGAACGTCAGCGCTGCGCGACCGCCGAACGTGGGCCGTGAGTTGTCGTCGACGTAATATGCCTGCGGGCTGTGCGAGAGCTGAAAATCGATGTCGAGCGGATTGGGCCCGGCCTTGAAGCCGCTCACCGCGTACGCCGCGTAATCGAGCTGCACGGACGGCGCGACCCACTTCGTTCCGTTGATCTCGAGGCCGTTGTCCGGGAACGGGCTGGGAAGCACGCCCTCCTTCCACTGCCGCATCCGCAGCATGCGCCCCATGTCGTAAGGGAGCGGCTTGTCGCTGAGCCGATGGTTCGCCGGATCGTGACGAAGATTGAACGCACCGAAGCTCGGGCTGAAGCGGCCGATACGGAAGTTCAGCTCGTCGGCGACGCGCAGGTCGAAGTACATCATGTCCGCTTCGAAGCCGTGGCAGCCGTAGCAGACCTTCATGTTCGCGGAGATGCGCTCCGAGAAGTCGACGGCGAGCTTGCCGGCGAACTCCATCGTGAAGCCGTCGAACGTGTTGGGGGATGCCTTCGCATCGCGCGCGGTCGGTACGAACTGGTAGTCGAGCTGTGCGGAGCCCGCGAAGTTGCGCTCGATGGCGCTCGCCGGCGTCGCGAGCGCGAGGAGCGCGGCGACGAGCGTCGCCACCGCGACGAGGAGGAAGCGAGAGGAGCGCATCACGGTGCCCCCGCTTCGGGCGAGGTGGCGGGCGCGGGCGAGCCGGGGGCGCCGGGAGCCGGGGCGGCCGTCGGAGCGGTCGGCGTGGGAGTGAGCACGGGCACGGCTTGCGGTTGAGGCGCGCCGTTCTTCTCGGCCTGCGTACGTCGCAGGTCGGCGGCGTAGTACCTGAGGAAGCGCAGGATGCCATCCTGATCGGTGCGTGAGATCCCGCTGCCCGGCTGGCGCCGCATGCGGTTCACGTAGAGCACCCACTGCTCGTCGTCGGTGATGTTCGCCGTGAGCGGGCGCGCGAGCGAGTGGCACTTGGAGCACCGGTTCGCGAACAGCTCGTAGTCGGCACGGACGTTCTCGGGCATCTTGCTCGGATCGAGGCCCTCACCGTGTTGACACGCGGAGGCGGCGACGATCACGAGCGCAGCAGCGGCGATGGCCGCAAGAGGGCGCAGCATCATTCAGTGTCGGCTCCGTTCGCGCCTTCGGCGATCCAGTCGATCATGAGTTGGATTTGTCCGGCGTTCCAATACGGTCCGCCCTTCGGCATGCGCGCATCGGCGTACGTGCCCTTGATCTTCTGCACGATGGCCGATTTGCACGGCTGACCCGGCACGACGATGTCGTCGAACGTGTTGCGTCCGCCTTTACGGAGCGTGCCGAGCGTCTCGAGATTGAAGCCGGTCGCGGCCAGGCCTTCCATCGTGCCGCGCGACGCATAGTGGCAATCCATGCACGGACGCGGCGTCGCGAACGTTCCGTCCATGAGCGGTCGGATCTGGTCCTTGAAGCTGACGGTCACATTGGGATCGGAGTCGGCGTCGACGCATGCCGCGAGCCGCTCGCCGACCTCGGGCTCGATGGTGGAGCAGGCGAACGTCGACGGAGCAAGCGAGGCCACGATCACCGCTGTTCCAAGCGTGATCCGAGCAAGCGGTGCGCGCCGTCGGGCCGTCACGGCGCCGATGCTACACGCGCGTCCTAGCCGAGCAACGAAGATCGCTCCGGTCGCTCAGTCACAGGTGATCGTCATCGGCACGTCGTACGAAGGCTCGCCGGTGACGTCGCCGCTACGGAATTTCACGCTCATTGCGCGTCCCGCGCCGCCCACGCATGCGCTCAGCGCGGGTGGACACGTCGTGCACGACGAGCCGCGGAACTGGCCGCTGTCGCTGAAGCGGACCTGCACCGTCGCGATGATCGGACCGGCCGGCTTTTCGCGGAGCAGCGTGCGCGCGCAGGACGTGACCGTCGCGACGGCGTTGCCGGGCTGGAGATCCTTCGCGTTGGTCGAGCCGTTCGCATGCACTTGCCCTTGCGTCGCGCGGCACGTCTGCGCGTTGAACACGGGTGCTGGCGGAGGCGGAGGCACGACGGGCGGCGGCGCAACCGGAGGCGGCGTGTTCACCACCGGCGGCGGCTCGGGCGGCGGCGGGTCCACCGGAGGCGCAACCACGACGGCGGTCGCGGGCGGAGGCTCGACGGGGTTCTTGCCGTTGCCGTTCACGCGCGGGTTGGGTCCACCGTGCTTCGGGCCCTTCGGATCGATCGGCGCGGGCGTGGCCGTCGTCTCCGCGGTCGTGGGAGTCGTCGTCGTGGTCGTGGTCGTGGATGGCGGCGCGTTCATCGAGCCCGGCGGCGCAGCCGACGGCTCATGCGTCGCGCTCGTCACCTTGGCCACCGGCTGTGGCGTGCTCACGGTGTCGGTCCCGTGGCCGCGATGGTCCTGGAGATATTTCGTCGCGCCGAGAGCGCCGCCTGCGAGGAGCGCGGAGACCGCGACCAGACCGAAGACGAGACCGCCGCGTGACTTCTTCGCGGGTAGCGCCGCAGCAGCAGTCCCGAGCGGCGTGAGATGACTCGCCGTGATCCCGCCGGCGACGGTAGGCGCCGATTCGATGGCAGCACCGGGCGCCGTCTGCGCGTTCGCGATCACCGGCACCGAGCCGACCGCCTTGCCGGTCGTCGGGATCGTGCCGGGACCACCGCCGGCACCGACCTCGATCGTGGCGGCTGCGATGTCGACGGGAGCGGGACGTCCTTCGAGCGCCTCCCGAATGGCATTCCGCATCGCGCGTGCCGATTGGAAGCGCTGCTCGCGATCCTTCGCGAGAGCCTTCAGCGCGACCGCTTCGAGGCCCTTGTGAACGCCTGCATAATGCACGGAAGGCGCCGCGGGAGCCTCCGTGATGTGCTTGAGCACGACGGCGAGCGGCGTGTCGCCGGTGAACGGCGTGCGCCCCGTGAGCAGCTGATAGAGGATGACGCCGATCGAGTAGATGTCGGAGCGCGCGTCGAGCTTCTCGCCGCGTGCCTGCTCGGGCGACATGTACTCGGGCGTGCCGACGACGAGTCCCTGCGTGGTGAGCTTCTGACCGCCGGGGCCGCCCTCCTTCGGGTCGTCGTCCTTCTCGGTGATCTTGGCGATGCCGAAGTCGCAGACCTTCACGACGTACGCGTCGCGCTCGTCGTCGTTCTTCGCGCGCAGCATCATCAGGTTCTCGGGCTTGAGATCCCGATGGATGACGCCCATCTCGTGCGCGACGGCGATGGCGGCGAGCGCCTGCATGAGGATGTCGCCGACGTCGGCGTTGGAGATCGGCCAGTCCTCGTGGATCACGCGATAGAGGTCGCGCCCCTCGACGTACTCCATCGCGATGTAGAGGAGTCCGTCGGGCTCTTCGCCGAAGTCGATGACACGCATCGAGTTCGGATGATCGAGGCGGCTCGCGGCCTTGGCCTCGCGATGGAAGCGACCGACGAAGTTGGGGTCGACGGCGATCGAGCGATGCATCACCTTCACGGCGACGTTCTTCTCGAGCGCGGCGAAGCGCGCCTTGTAGACGGCGCCCATCGCGCCGCCGCCGAGGAACTTCTCGATCTTGTACTTCCCCGACACCGTGCGACCGATCAGCGTGGGATCGCCGCGTTCGGCCTCGGCGCTGACGGGGCCGCCCGACATGGATCGGCTCTGGTGCGGCCCCTGGGTCATCGACCGAGAGTGTAACCAACACCGGGGCCACATGGTAGAGACGCGGAAATGCCCCTCGTTCGTGCACGACGATCCCTCGAGCGGCTACGCGAAGTGGCTACGGGGAGCTCGCGTCTCGAAGCGCCGCGGCTCACGCTCGATCCGACGCTCGCAAGGGAGCTGTTCGCGTCGCAGCTGTTCTGCCGGCTTGCCGACGTCGAAGCTCATGAGCTCCGCGCGCGCAACGAGGGCTACTACACGATCTGCAGCGCCGGCCACGAAGGCAACGTCGCGCTCGGGCACCTCACGCGTCCTACCGATCCCGCGCTCCTCCATTACCGGAGCGGCGCGTTCTTCCTCGCGCGAGCGAGGCGCGCAACGGCCCACGATGTCGTCGGACCACCGCCAGGCGTCCTCGAGCTACTCCTCTCTCTCGCAGCGTCTGCAGACGATCCGATCTCCGGCGGGCGGCACAAGGTGTTCGGGAGCGTGCGTTGGGGGGTGCCTCCGCAGACGAGCACCATCGCTTCGCATCTCCCGAAGGCGGTCGGGATGGCGGTGTCGATCGATCGCGCAGCGCGCTTGCGATCGCGACAACGCAGCGGCGCCGACGGACGCGCGCACATCGCGGCGCCGGAGGGCATCCTCGCCACCGAGCCCGATTCGATCGTCGTGTGCTCCTTCGGCGATGCATCGCTGAACCACTCGACGGCGCAAGGCGCGCTCAACGCGGCGGCATGGACGTCGTTCCAGAACGTGCCGGTGCCGCTCCTCTTCGTGTGCGAGGACAACGGCATCGGCGTCTCGGTGAGGACGCCGGACGGTTGGGTCGAGGCGCGCATGCGTGCGATGCCGGGCATCACCTATGTCTCCGCGGACGGGCGCGACCTCACGGAGGCCTACGAGCGAACGCGTCACGCCGTCGACCTGTGTCGTTCGACACGCAGGCCGGTGTTCCTCCATCTGCACTGCGAGCGCGTGTGGGCCCACGCGGGCAGCGACGCGGACAGCGAGTATCGATCGCCTCACGAGCTCGCCAGCGTGGAGGATCGTGATCCGGTGCTGCTGACCGCGCAGTCGCTCGTCGATGCCGGTGTCGTGGAGCGCAGCGCTCTGCTCGCTCAGATCGACCATGCGCTCGACGTGGTGCGAACGCTCTCGCGGGACGCAGCGTCACGTCCGAAGCTGACCACGCGCGTCGAAGTCATGGAGAGCATCGCGCCCGAACGCGTCGATCGCGTGGCCGACGAAGCGCAGCGTCATGGCTACGCTCCGCCGCCCGCCGACGCCGAGAAGCCGCGCACGCTCGCGCATGGGATCCGCGCTGCGCTCGCCGATCTGATGCGAAAATACTCGGAGATGCTCGTCTTCGGCGAGGACGTCGCCGAGAAGGGCGGTGTGTACGGCGTGACCGTGGGTTTGTGGAAGACCTTCGGCGCGGGACGCGTCTTCAACACGCTCCTCGACGAGCAGAGCATCCTCGGCCTCGCCATCGGCGCCGGTCAGGTGGGGCTCTTGCCCGTTCCCGAGATCC
>JAXDMI010000227.1:0-3712 GCA_034666145.1 Myxococcales bacterium
CAAGCCGCCTTCGCTGCCCAAGCTGGCGAACATGCCGGTGGTGCCGCGCGAGGTCGAGATGGTGGAGATGGCCGACGACGACCTCGTCGAGTCCGCCCCCAGCAAGACACCGTCGAGCCCGCCCACCGCCGCGGAGCGACAGAGCTGGTCGGACACGCGCATCGCGCATCGCCAGGTGATCGAGATCGAGGTCGGCATCTCGAGCCAGTCGAATTTTTACGTCGGGTTCACGGAGAACCTGTCGGCGAGCGGCGTCTTCGTAGCTACGTATGCGGCGAAGCCGATCGGCGCGCGGGTCGACGTCATGCTCGGCTTTCCCAACGGCGAGCAGGCGAAGCTCACCGGGGTCGTCCGCTGGCTGCGCGAGGCGACCAGCGACGGATGGCCGGGAATGGGCGTGCAATTCGAGACGCTCACGCCCGAGGACGAGAGCCGCATCCGGAAGTTCTTGTCGCTGCGGGATCCCTTGTTCTACGACGACTGACCGCATGACACAGTCTCGCGCCCGGTCTCCCCGCCTCAGTGGCGTCGCCCTCCGGAACCTCGCTCGCTTCGCACGGACGCGCATCGGCGGCATCGCGCTGCAACGCATCTTGCGCTCGGACCTGGGCGTCGATCGTCTCGAGGCGCTGCCCGACGCGCTCCGCGCCGACGTGCCGCTCGACACGCGCGCACACTCCGGACGAGCGCCGCGCCAGCATGCGAGCCAGGATCTGCCGTGGCCGTCGCCGGGCTGGGCACCGACGAGCGGGACGCTGACCGCGGCATACTCGGAGGGGCGAATCTCGCCGCGTGACGTCGTCGCGCACGCGCTCGCGGAGGCTCGTAGGCTCGCTGCGCAGACGCCCAGCGTCGGTCCGATCCTCGACTACGCCGAAGAGGTCGCGCTCGCCGAGGCCGCGGAGTCTGCGATTCGATGGCGCGAGCGACGTCCGCTCGGTCCGTTCGACGGCGTGCCGTGGGCGGTGAAGGAGCAGACGTCGGTGCGTGGCCTGCCGCGCAAGGGCGGAACGACGTTCCTCGATGGATCGGGACAGGAGCGTGATGCCACCACCGTCGCGCGCATCCGTGCCGCGGGCGCCATCACGCTCGGCACCACGCCGATGACCGAATTCGGCATGACGCCCAACGGCGCCAACTCGAAGCGCGCGATGCCTCGCAACCCGCACGCTACGGATCGTCTCGCCGGAGGCTCGTCGACGGGCTCCGGCGTCGCCGTCGCCACCGGCCTCGTGCCGTTCGCGCTCGGCGCGGACGGCGGCGGATCGATCCGCATTCCCGCCGCCATCAACGGCGTCTTCGGGATCAAGCCAACGTGGGGACGCGTCAGCCGCAACGGCGACATCTCCGGCGGCACCGTCGCACATCTCGGACCGCTCGCAAGCTCCACCGTCGACCTCGCGCAGGCGCTCGAGCTCCTCAGCGGCTACGACGGCGAAGATCTCCAGACCATCGCCGCGCCGCCTCGCGAGGCCGGCTCGTTCGTCGCCGCGCTCGGTCGCGGCGTTCGCGGCATGGTCATCGGCGTGCCCGACGGCGAGTGGGCCGACGCGTCCGATCCGGTGCAGCGCGCCGGACGCGCGGCGCTCGCAGCCCTCGAAAAAGAAGGGGCGAAGCTCGTTCCGCTGCGCTTCGAGCTCGCGCAGTATGCGTCGGCGATCGGCGTCGTCGTCATCGCCTGCGAGGCCCGCGCCGGGCTCCGCAAGGAGTGGCGTGAGCACGGCGACGACATGGGCGACGACCTCCAGGTGAGCTTCTCCGCGCTCGATGCGTTCACCGCGGTCGAGTACCTCGAGACGTGCCGGCTGCGAACGGGTCTGCGTCGCGAGATGGCTCATGCGTTCGAGAGCGTCGACCTCGTCGCGATGCCGTCGACGGTGGCGCCGGCCGCAAAGGTCTCCGACACCGACATGCGTACCGGCTTCCTCGACACGAAGGTCATCGACGGGCTCTGTCGCTTCATGTTCATGGGCAACCTGACCGGCCTGCCCGCGGCTTCGGTGCCGGTCGGCTGCGACGCCGCGGGGCTACCGGTCGGGCTCCAGCTCGTCGGCGACGCGTGGGACGAGGCGACGGTCATCGCCGCGTCGGCGCACCTCGAACGACTCGGCGTGGCGGTGACTCGCCGGCCGCGAATCACCGCAGACATCATCGGCTGAGGTGTGTGGCGCATGCGTGACATCGGGGCCGGCCGGCCGAGCTTCCTCGGGTTCCTCTTGCGCTCTCCCGCATCGTTGTTATTGGGGGTTTCCCCCGAATGAGCACGGCGCCCCGACACTTCCTCTCCACTCTCGACTGGTCGCGCGCCGAGCTCGAGGAGCTCCTCGCCGATGCCGCGCAGCTGAAGGCGACGCGTAAGCGGGCGGACGACGTCGGTCGCGGCTCGCTCGCCGGCAAGAGCGTGGCGCTCGTCTTCTTCAATCCGTCGCTGCGCACGCGGTCTTCGTTCGAGATCGGCGTCTTCGAGATGGGCGGCCACGCCGTCGTGCTCGAGCCCGGCAAGGGCGCGTGGCCCATCGAGTACCGCGACGGCATGGTGATGGAGGGCGAGGCCGAGGAGCACGTCGAGGAAGTGGCGCGCGTCCTCTCTCGTTACTGCGACCTCATCGCGGTGCGCGCGTTCCCCAAGTTCCAGCGCTGGGAAGACGACCGCGAGGACTCGGTCATCAAGGGCTTCGCGAAGTACGCCACCGTGCCGGTCGTCAACATGGAGACCATCACGCATCCGTGTCAGGAGCTCGCGCTCGCGCTGACGCTGAAGGAGCGTCTGGGCACGTCCGACGGAAAGAAGTTCCTCCTCACGTGGACGTACCACCCGAAGCCGCTCAACACCGCGGTCGCCAACTCCGCGCTGATCATCGCCGCGAAGCTCGGCTTCGAGGTGACGCTCCTCTGCCCGACGCCGGAGTACGTCCTCGACGCTCGCTACATGGACGCAGCGCGCACGTTTGCCCAGGAAAATGGGCGTTCCGTGACGGTCTCGCACGACCCCGCGAGCGCCTACGCCGGCGCGGAGATCGTCTACGCGAAGAGCTGGGGCGCGCTCCCCTACTTCGGCCGCTGGGAAGACGAGAAGCCCATCCGCGAAAAGAACAAGCACTTCATCGTCGACGAACACAAGATGGCGTTGACCGCGAATCAAGGGAAAGGGTTCTTCAGTCACTGCCTGCCGCTCAGGCGCAACGTCAAGGCGACCGACGCGGTCGTCAGCTCGCCGACCTCTCTCGTCGTCGACGAGGCCGAGAATCGCCTCCACGTCCAGAAGGCGCTGCTGAGGCGCATGATCGGGCAATCCCCTCGCATGGCCAGCGTGGCGAAATGAACCAGCCCCCCAACGGCGCTCGATCGCACGGCGCCAACGACACGCAGGACGTCATCGCCCGTCTGCTGACCAACATCGGCAGCCGGAAGGAGGTCGAGCAGTACCTCCGCAACTACGCGAGCGTCGATGCACCGAAGTTCGCCGTCGTGAAGGCGAGCGGCGCCATCATCGAGGGCAACCTCGATGCGCTCGCATCTTCGCTGTCGTTCCTGCAACGCGTCGGGCTCGTTCCAATCGTCGTGCACGGCGGCAACGTGCAGCTCGACCGCGCGCTCTCGAGCGCCGGCATCGACGCGCCCGTGGTGCGCGGCCTCCGGAAGATGACGCCCGCCGCGCTGGAGGTGGCGCGTCGCGTCCTCCACGAGACGAACCTGCGCCTCGTCGAGGCGC
>JAXDMI010000228.1:0-3554 GCA_034666145.1 Myxococcales bacterium
CGTCGAAGCGCTCACGCAGAACGCGGAGGAGTCGAGCTCGTCGATCCTCGAGATGACGGCCACCAGCTCGGAGGTCGCCGACAACCTCGGCGAGCTCGCGAACAGCGTGCGCGAGACGGTGAGCTCCATCGAGGAGATGGCGTACTCGATCAAGGAGGTCGCGAAGAACGTCGATGCGCTCTCGCTGACCGCCGAGGAGACGAGCTCCTCGATGAACGAGATGGACGTCTCGATCGACCAGGTGCAATCGAACGCGAACGAAACGGCCCGCCTCTCCGAGGAGGTCGCGCTCGACGCCGAGAAGGGCGCCGAGGCCATCCTGAAGACCATCAGCGAGATCTACCGCATCAAGGAGAGCTCGCAGGAGGCCGTGACCGCGATCAGCGCGCTCGGCTCGCGCATCGACGCCATCGGTCAGATCGTCAACGTCATCGACGACGTCGCCGAGCAGACCAACCTCCTCGCGCTGAACGCGGCCATCATCGCGGCGCAGGCCGGCGAGCAGGGCAAGGGCTTCGCCGTCGTCGCCGACGAGATCAAGGACCTCGCCGAGCGCGCAGGCGCGAGCACGCGCGAGATCACCGACCTCATCAAGACGGTGCAGGGCGAGAGCAAGAACGCCATCACCGCCGTCGAGCGCGGCGCGCACAACGTCGATCGCGGCGTCGAGGTCTCGAACGAGGCCGAGCGCGCGCTGAAGAAGATCCTCGAGTCGAGCCAGAAGTCGACGAACATGGTGCGGGCCATCGCGCGCGCCACGGTCGAGCAGGCCAAAGGCTCGAAGCAGGTTACGGACGCCATCGGACGCATCGCCGAGACGGTGCAGCAGATCGCGGCCGCCACCGCGCAGCAGGCCCGCGGCTCCGAGCTGATCATGAAGAGCGCCGAGAAGATGCGCCTCATCACGCAGCACGTGGAGCGCAGCGCGCAGGAGCAGGCGAAGGGTGGCCGTCAGATGACGGGCGCGATCGAGGACATCTCTGGCAAGGTCGCGGAGCTGAACCAGAGCCACAAGTCGCAAGCCGACGGCACGCGTCAGCTCCTCGCATCGGCCGGCCGCATCGAGGAGACCGCGCGCGCGCAGGAGTCCTCGCTACGGCAGCTCGCGAACGCCGTCGCGTCGATGCGCCGCTAGCGCATCGCATACGAGTCGATGCGCCGCTAGCGCATCGCATAACGAGTCGATGCGCCGCTAGCGCCGGCTTACTTCAGCGTGATCGACCCGCCGCACGGCACGTCGATGACGTGCGCGGGACGGAATGCGCCGCTCTTCACCGTGTGCTTGCCGCACGCGACGATGGCGGTGGAGCTCTGGAGGCGCTTGCCGTCGACGAAGAGCGGACGCTTCGCGATGCCGACGATGGTGCCGGCCAGCGCGGCGGGGAGGCTTCGCACATCCATCTCTGGGATCGCGGGATACGCCGTGGTGGTGGCGGGCGCGATCGATCGCGACGTCGAGGTCGCCACCGGCGTCAGCGCGACGGTCGGTCCAGCTGTCGCCGGCGCCGGCGCGGCGGCTGCGTGCGTTGCCGTTGCCGTCGACGCGGGAGGCTCGTACGACGCCGACTGCGTCTGCTCGGTGATGGCAGCCGCGGCCGTCATCACGGTTGCGCACGCGATCACCGTGCCGACGATCCAACCGAGGCGACGGCGTCGTTCTTCCGGGCTCGTGCCGCTCTGACCGTGCAGCTCGATGGTCGGACCGACCTCGTCGACGTACGAGTCGCCGAGATGGAACGTCACGGGCCCGGTCGAGGGCGAGTCGCTGTGCGCGAAGAACGCGTCGTCCTCGACGTCGAGCGCGGGAGCCGCGACACCGATCGCGAAGGCATCCGTCACCGACGCGCGCTGGGGTGACGCTTGGGGCGCGTGCACCTCGATGGGCGCGCACTCCTGCACGATGTCGATCGACTCGAGCACGTCGAGCGCATCGATCTCGCCGGTGCGATCGGCGCGATCCGCGACAGCCGCGGGCGCTGCGAGCTCGACCTTGAGCACCTGACGCGTCGCGGACACTTCGGGATCTTCCGCCGCGACGATCTCGACGTCGTCGATGTCGTCACGCGGGATGAAGCTGCGAAGCGCGACGCGCCGACCACGAAGCTCCTCTCGGAAGGTTCGTCGCGCGTCCACATCGATGGATGCGTTGTTCATTGAGCGAGCTCCACGTTGTCGTGTCGACGTTGCGGGCGGCCGGTTCGAAACCTGCACCCCGTGGTAGCGCGCACGAGCCGCTTACGCCACGCGCTTTTGCGCTGTTTTTACGACGCATTAGGTCGAGTGACAGCCTCGCCGCAATCTCACGTCGAGCACGGAATCACGACGCGTTTCGTTGATGCCTGCGTCGCGTCGCCGTCACGATCGTGAAGGTCGTTCGAGCGCTCCTCGCGCCATCCGACGGGAGTGTGGCCCCCCACCGATCCACCCGCCAGGATCCGCCCCGGCGCGTCGCCGCGCGGCGAATCGTAAGCATGCTTACGATCGAGGTCAGCCGCATGGAATCGCGGGCCTTTGACGATGTCGGTACCCACCTACAGACGCACCCACGAGCCGGCGCACGCTGGCACCGCGGTTGCTCGCAAGTTGGCGTGATCCGTTCGCTCGACCGCTATCGGAACGCCTTCTGGGCGGGCCTGATCGGGCTGACGATGGTCGCGCTCATCGTCTCGTCGACGCGCGCACGCGCTGCTCGCAACGCTGCCGAGGCAAGCGCCGTCGAAGACGCGCCGCTCGCCGCCGATCAGCTCACGCCCGTGCCGATGAGCGTCGAGATGACCGGCGCGCCGACCAAGCCGCCGCTCTCGTTCGTGAGCACGTTCGAGAACGACGCTCCGCGCACCACGCTCTCGGCGAGCGAAGAGTCTGCCATCGTCGAGCGCGCGCGCGCCGAGCTCGATCGCGTGACCGTCTACGACAACTCGTGGCAGGAGACCTCGTCGTATCCAATGGGCGACGTGCCCTCGAACCGCGGCGCGTGCACCGACGTCGTCGTGCGCTCGCTTCGCGCGATCGGGATCGATCTCCAGGAGCTCGTCCACCAGGACATCATGGGCGACATGCGCGGTTACAACCTCGCCTTCTACGACACCCACATCGATCATCGCCGCGTCGGAACGATGTTCACGTTCTTCTCTCGCAACGCGATGTCGTTCCCGACCGATCTGCGCGACAAGTCATCGTGGCGCGCGGGCGACGTCGTCTTCGTCGCGTGGCAATGGATGCGCGGCGCGCCGCCCGAGCACGTCGGCATCATCAGCGACAAGATCGGACCACGCGGGCTGCCGCTCGTCATCGAGAACGGCGGCCCGAGGCCGATCGAGCAAGACTCGCTCGGTCGCGGAAAGATCGTCGGCCACTTCCGGGCGCTGAAGAAGCGTCGCTAGCTCTTTGTCTGCCGCCTTCGTCGTCAGCCGTCGTTGCCGGCGTCGACGATGGGCGTGCCGCTGCTGCTGCCGCCGCTCGCATCGAGCTCACCCGTGCAGCAAACCTTCGGGCATTCGCCCGTGTCCTGCGCCGGCTGGACACAGTGCAGCGTCTTGTCCTCTTTCTGTCCG
>JAXDMI010000229.1:0-4826 GCA_034666145.1 Myxococcales bacterium
CGTCGTCGGTGTCCATCACGTCGCCGGAGCACCTCGCGAAGGAGCTCTTCACGCATCGCGGCGAGGGCACGCTCGTACGCCGCGGCGAGAAGGTGTCGCGTCACGAGGACTGGGGCCTCATCGACACGCCGCGCCTGAAGGATCTGCTCGAGCAGTGCTTCGGCCGCGCGCTCGACGAGGGCTACTTCCTCGAGAAGGCTCCGTACCGCGTGTATCTCGCGGAGTCGTACCGAGCGACCGCCATCCTCACGATGGAAGAGGGCGTGCCCTACCTCGACAAGTTCGGGGTGACGAACGAGGCGCAGGGCGAAGGCATCGGCGGCTCGATCTGGCAGCGGATGCGCAAGGAGAACCCGAAGCTCTTCTGGCGCTCGCGCGCGTCGAACCCGATCAACCCCTGGTACGCGCAGAACGCGGACGGGCTCTACAAGACCGACAAGTGGTGGGTCTTCTGGTGCGGCATGTCCGGGTTCGGTGAGATCCAGCGCTCCGTGGAGCGTGCGCTCGCCATGCCGGCGACCTTCCACGATCGTCCGAGCGCGACGGCGCCCGTGGCACCGGCCACCCCGGTTATCCCCCCCGGCACGCCCGTTACGCCGGCGAACCCATGACGAAGACGATCGGTCTCGTCGGGGCGCGCGGCTATGTCGGCCGCGAGCTGACGACGCTCGTCGAGGGTCATGGCGATCTCGACCTGCGCCTCGCCATCTCGCAGCGCGACGGCAAGTCGCCGGGCGACGTTGCGGCGACGCAGCTCGACGTCTACGTGCTCGCGCTGCCGAACGGCACGAGCGAGCCGTACGTCGAGGCCATCACGAAGGCGCGTCCCGATGCCGTCATCGTCGACCTGTCCGCCGACCATCGTGGTGTCGAGGGATGGACCTACGGCCAGCCCGAGCGCCATCGCGCCGCGCTGCGAGAGACACGCCGCATCGCAAATCCCGGCTGTTACGCGACCGCCGCACAGCTTGCGCTCGGGCCGCTCGTGCCGCTCCTCGAGGGGCCGGCGAACGTGTTCGGCGTGAGCGGATACAGCGGCGCGGGCACCACTCCTTCACCGAAGAACGATCCCGAGGCGCTGCGCGACAACCTCATGCCGTATGCGCTCGCCGGTCACGTGCACGAGCGCGAGATCGCGACGCAGCTCGGCTGCCGCGTCTTCTTCATGCCGCACGTCGCGCCGTTCTTCCGCGGTCTCACGGTCACGGTGTCCGTGGCGCTCGCGCACACCGCGACGAAGGGCGAGCTCGAAGCGAGCTACGTCGCGGCCTACCGTGGTGAGCCGCTGGTACACTTCCAGCAAGACGTCCCGCTCGTGCGCGACATCGCCGAGAAGCACGACACCGTCATCGGTGGCCTCACGGTCTCCGAAGACGGACGACACGCCGTCGTGGTGGCGACGCTCGACAACCTGCTCGCGGGCGCAGCCACACAGGCGCTCCGCAACGTGAACCTCGCCCTCGGATTCCCCGAGAATCAAGGCGTGCCGGGAGCCCAGCGATGACGCGCGTTCTGGTGATCGGCCCCGGTCCCGCGGTGATCGGCGAAGGCGGCGAGCTCGATGCGGCGGCTGCCGGCGCCGTTCGCACGCTGCGCGCGCGCGGTCACGAGGTGATCCTCGTCACGTCGAATCCGGCCACCGTCGCGAGCGATCCGTTGCTTGCAGATCGCACGTATCTGGAGCCGCTCGACCTCGGCGCGCTCCGCGCGGTGATCGCGACCGAGAAGCCGGCACTGGTGCTGCCGATCTTCGGCGGCGCGAAGGCGCTCGAGCTCGCGCTCGCTCTCCATGACGACGGGACCCTGCAGCGCGCAGGAGCTCGGCTCATCGGCGCGCCGGCCAAGGCCATCAGCGCCGCGCTCGCCGATGCTGCCCTCGCGCCCGCCAAGCGCGCGGCGCTGGGCGAATGCTCCGCCGGGTCGTCGGCATGGTCGACGTTCGAAGTCGTCGCGGCGGTCGACGAGAGCGGGGCGTTTCTTCCCGTCTGCACGATCGAGAGCCTCGATCGCGCGAGCGTCCATCCCGGCGACGCCGTGGCGGTGACGCCGCCCATCCACGCGCCCGCGACCCTGATCGCCGAGCTCCACGAGGCGGCGCGCGCCGCCATCGCCGCGTCGGGCCTTCACAGCGGGATCGCCACGTGCGACCTCGTGCTGCGGCGCAGCGACGACGCCATCCACGCGATCTCGGTGACGCTCGGCGCGACGCGCTCCGCAGCGCTGGCCGCGCAGGCCACGGGATATCCCGTGACCGATGTCGCCGTCGACCTCGCGCTAGGCAGCAAGCTCGCCGACCTCACGGCTGCGAAGGGCGCTTCGGCCCCGTCACGAGCGCCGGAGCCTCGCGGCGTCGTGGTTCGCTGGCCGCGCTTCGCGTTCGAGACGTTTCCCGATGCCGACGCCGCGCTCGGCGCGCATCGCAAGAGCCTCGGCGAGTCACTCGGCGTCGGCGACACGCTCGCCGATGCGCTTCGTAGCGCCGCGCGCGGCGTCGAGGACGGTCTTGCCGTCGCGCGACCGGTGAAGCGCAGCTCGGCGACGCCGTCGAGCAAGAAGGTCCTCGTCCTCGGCGCCGGACCGAGCCGCATCGGACAGGGCGCGGAGCTCGCGACGTGCGCGAGTGAGGTGCTCGTCGCTCTGCGCGAGCTCGATCACGTGCCGGTGTTCCTCGACTCGAGCGTCGAGTCGACGGCGGTCGCC
This sequence comes from Myxococcales bacterium, assembly GCA_034666145.1. GTDB lineage: Bacteria > Myxococcota_A > Polyangia > Polyangiales > Polyangiaceae > Labilithrix. Next base: position 2,701 of record JAXDMI010000229.1, read on the forward strand.
GCGAGCGTCGCCGACCACGTCCATGTCGAGGCGGTGACCCTGGAGCGCGTCCTCGCCTCGCACGATCGCGATCACGCAGCCGGCGTGATCGTGCAGGTCGGCGGCGAGACGGCGCTTCGACTCGCCGCCGAGCTCACGGCGCGCGGCGTCCACGTCTTCGGCTCGACTCCGGCAGCGCTCGCGCGTGCCATCGCCGCCGCCGATGACGATGCGCGCCTCGATGACGCGGCGCTCGACGAGGCCATCGCGGTCGACGTCGATGCCGTGAGCGACGGACGGCGCGTCGTCATCGCCGGCGTGATGGAGCATCTCGAGCCGGCGTTCGTCCACGGCGGAGACGCGGCGGCGATCCTTCCGGCGTTCACCTTGAACCCCGAGATCGTCGCGCGCATCGAAGATCGAGTGCGCGCGATCGCCCTGGAATCAGGGGTGATCGGCCTCCTCGGCGTTCGTCTCGCAGTGGCGGGCCACGACATCGTGGTCCTCGACGTGGAGCCTCGCGCCGGTCGCACCACCGCGTTCGTGACGCGTGCGACCGGCTTCCCGCTCGTGCGCATCGCCACCAAGGTGATGCTCGGCAAGACGCTCGACGAGCTCGGCATCAGCGAGCGTCCGCTCCCGCGTCACGTGGCAGCGCGCGAGCGCGTGTTCCCGTTCGAGCGCCTCGGCGTGGACCCTGCGCTCGGCCGCGAGATGCGCTCCACCGGCGAGGTCATCGGCCTCGACGACACCCCCGCGCGCGCATACGCCAAGGCGCTGCGCGGGATCGGGATCTCCCTGCGCGCCCCGGCTGGCTCTTCCAGCTCGCGCGACGTGACCGGCGAGCCGTCCGCTCCGCGCGGCGTGCTCCTCTCCACGAGCGAGCGTGACACGTCGGCGGCCGTGGATCTCGCGCGTCGCTTCCGCGCCATCGGCTTCGAGGTGCATGCGCTCGGTGGCGTTCGCGCTGCGCTCGCGGCAGCGCGCATTCCCTTCCGCGACGCCGGGAGCGACGACCTCGGCGCCATCACCGCCGAGATCCGCGCGCGTCGCATCGCCTTCGCCGTCGTCACCGCGAGGGGTGACGTGGAGATCGCGCGCACGCGCGTGCTTCGTGCCGCCACGCTCGAGGTGCACATTCCCTGCTTCACGACGCTGCGCCTCGCGCGCCTCGGCTGCTCGGCCCTCGAAGAGGACGCGACGCCTCGCGTCCGCACGCTCCAGGCCTGGTACGCCGCGGACGATTGAGCGCGGACGTCGCGATCGCCTCGATCGCGGCCCGCTTGAGGCACCACGCCGCATGCGATAGCTTCCGTGCGATGCACCCGCCGCCGCGCTCCCGTTCCAGCGCCGCGGGTCACCCGTGAAGGGCGAGCGCTCCCACGCGCCCGCCGCGAAGCCTTCGACCACGACGACTGCTCCGCGCGTCGCTGATGCGGAGCGAGCTGGAGGCGTTCGGCTTCCCTATCGTGCGCCGCGACTTCGCCATCTCGGATGCGTGCGGGATCTCGCGCTCGGCGGCGCGAGCGGCGTCGCCGAGGGCGCAGGCACGTTCATCCGTCGACCCGGGATGTGAGCGGTGATCACGGCTTCGTCGCCGGGGACCATCACGGCGTCGCCTCCTGCCGAGGCCACCGAGCGGGGCTTTCGCGTCGGACGCACGCCGCTGCCATACGTCGCTCTCGAGCGCGGTGCCGTTGATGCGATCGTGCTCGAGCGTGGCGGCTTCGGCGGACGTCCTGCGTACGTGCGATGCGAGCGCGATGTGGTCCTCGCGAGCACGGATCTCGCGTGGGTGGTCGAGCGGAGCCGAGCGCTGGGCCTCGCGCTCACGGTGGATCCCGATCGCCTCGCTGCCGATTGCCTCCTCGATCCTGGCGCGGTGGGCCGCACGCAGACGACGTTCCGCGAGATCGCGGAGGTGCCGCCGGCGACGCGCGCGCACGTTGCGCTCGGTCGCATGACGCTCACGCGCTTGCCGGCGCCAGCGCCGGCTCCGCGCGAGGTCGCGGAACGCGGTGGTACCGACCTCGTCGACCGCCTGCGCGCGCTGCTCTTCGCAGCCATCGAGCGCGCCGTCGAAGGCGCGCCGTGCGTCGGTGTCTTGACCGGCGGCGGCCTCGATTCGAGCGCGCTCCTGTCGATGA
>JAXDMI010000230.1:0-4889 GCA_034666145.1 Myxococcales bacterium
ATCCTGACGGTCTCCGCACGTCGCTCTATACGCTGTGGGCGTACTACAAGACGTCGGCGACGCTCGATCACCTACGCGTCACCGTCGGCGAGGAGGCTTTCGCGCGTGGGCTCGCCGCGTACGTGAAGCAGTGCAGCTACGTCGGATGTCGACCCGACAGCCTGCGCACCGTGCTCGAGAAGACGACGGGCGACAGCCTCGCGCCGTTCTTCGATCGCTGGGTCAATGCGACCTCGCGACCGGCGGTCTCGATCGCCTTCGAGCCGGTCGACGGTGGCGCGGACATCGAGCTGACGAAGGTCGATGCGGAGCCGATGACTCTGGAGCTGTGGCTGCGTCTCGACGACGGCCAGCTCGTGAAGCGAAGGGTCAAGCTCCGTGGTCCGTCGACGAAGGTGCACGTCGCCACCGGCGCCCGCGTGCGCAGCGTCATGACGAGCCCGCGCCACGACGTGCTCGTCGACGCCAGGTCATCGCTGAAGCACGACCTCGATGCCGACGGCGAAGTCGACGGCATCGACCTCCTGCGGTGCACGCCGCTCGTCGGCAAATCGTACGAGTCCAAGAACGCCGTCGGACTCTTCGACATCGACGAGCGCTTCGATCCGCGATGCGATCTCAACGGCGACCTCGTGATCGACGACGAGGATATCGACGCCATCGCCGGCTCGTTCGGCAACCTCAGGAAGTCGCCATGAGCGCGCGCTCCGTCCGATCCTGGTCGGTGATGGCCGTCGCGCTGGCGCTCGCCCTGGGCTGCAACACCACCGAGGTGCGCATCACCGGCAATGGACCGATGATCTTCTCTGCCGACGCGCCGCCGGAGGGCGCGAGCGTCGTCTTGCGGAGCCGGCCGAGCCAGGTGGTGCCGCTCGGTCGCGTCGTCGTCGACGTGATCGCGAAGGGCGCGCCCGACCTCCACGGCGCCGCGTTCCGCGTGACGTGGGATCCCGAGGCGATGAGCTTCATGGAAGCGCAGAGCGCTCCCGTGTGGTCGAAGCAGGTCGTGGCCCTCGCGAAAGAGGGCACGCCCGGCCAGCTCGCCGTCGTGTGGGCGGAGAAGGGCGAGGTCAGCCTCGATGCGACCGGCGAGACCGTTCTCGGCACGCTCACCTTCGAGGTGCAGCATCGCAAGAGCACCGCGCTCGCGTTCGTCCAGGAGCGCGCGCAAGTGGTGGACAAGCGAGGCGCGCCCGTCGCGATGACATGGCGAGGCGGAAACGTCGCCTCGCGCTGAGACCCGCGCTGAACGCTAGTTGAGCAAGCGCTGGCGGAGGCTGGCGACGATCGGGCGGCGCGCCGAGAAGCCCTCCTCGAGCGCGTGGTAGAAGGTGCACTCGGCTTCGCCGTAGCGCCAGCAGAGCCACACCAGCTTGCCGTCGACCTCGCCGTAGAAGTCGAGGAGACCGAGGCGTGCGTCTTTGAGCACCGCGCCCAGCTCCTCGACCTCGCGCCATCCTGCACGGTAGGCCTCGATCTGCTCCACGAGATCGCGCTTCATCTCGCGCACGTCGGTGGGGTCGGCAGGATCGAGGACGATGCGCTCGGGGATGTCGCCGAGCTCCCGACCGAGCCGCATGAGGAGCGCCTCGATGCCGCTACGTCGTTCGAGCTGACGCCCGACCACCTCGGCGAGGTGTGGAACGAGCGCGTTCACCGCCTCGAGCGTGAGGACGCGGGTCTGGGTCACGTTCGCATCGTCTCGAGCGGGTCGGTCGTCGCCGCGCGCCACGCCGGCACCACGCTGAGCAGCGCGAAGGGCCCCATCACCGACAGCGAGATGCCGAGGAGCTGCGCGAGATCGACGGACGGCGTGAGCGCCGCGCGCGGATAGAGCACGCTCCAACCCACCAGCGCGGGGCGCAGGCCGGGCGCACCGAGCCAGAAGATCCACGCGTAGCCCAGTAACAATCCCAACGCTGTCGCGCTCGCCCCCACGAGCAACGACTCGAACAGCTTCGCCCAGAGCACCTCGGACGTGGACCAGCCCACCGCCTTGAGCACGGCGATCTCCTTGCGCTCGTCCGGACCGAGACCGCTCGCGCGATCCCACGCGAGCACCAGGAGCGCGAGAATCGCGGGGATCGATGCGCCGAGCACGAAGCCCGCGCGACGCCCGTAGGCCAGGTGATAGACGCGCGCCAGCAGATCGCGCTCGATGACGCGCGCGCCCGGCAGCCGCTCGGTGATGGTCCGCGCAACGACGCGAGCCTCCGCCGTGTTGGACAGCGTCACCGCGAGATCGGTCGCATCGCCGCGCGGCAGGTCGAGCAGCGCGCGCGCATCGTCCTCGTCACAGATGATGACGTCCGCCGTGTAGAGGTCGAGCGAGGAGCGGAACGTGCCGACGAGCTTCAGCGCGTGCGCGTCGAAGTTCCACGAGGGCAGACCGAGCTCGTCGCCGGGGCGTAGACCGAGGAACGTCGCGAGCTCTGCGCCGGCGATCATCTCGTGCTCGCCGGGCGTGATGTCGCGGCCCTCGGCGAGAACGCCGCTCGCGATGGTGAGCGGCTTCGCGCCCTTCGCCGTGCCGATGATCGTCACGTTGCCCTGCAGCGAGGGCAGGAAGAAGTAACCCCACACGCGCGGCGTCACGCTTCGCACCGATGCGATGTCGGCGATCTTCGCCGCCTCCGCCGCGGAGATCGTGGTGGGACGACCGCCGACCAGCTTCTGCACGACGATGTCGGGATGCGCAGCATGGGCGCGCTCGGCCTCGCCACGCAGCGCCTCGGTCATGAAGATGACGGCGGCGACGAGCGCGACGGCGAAGGCGAGACCGCCACCGAGCGCGAAGGCGCGCGCCTTGCGACGAGAGAGCGCGCGCAGTGCGAAGCCGAGGATCGAGAGCTTCATCGGTGCGCCGCCCCGGCGTCAGGGGTGCGCGCCGCGGTCGTCGTCGCCGACCACAGCTCGACGGGAGGTGCCATTGCAGCTCCGGCCGGATCCGGATCGGGGAGCGCCGGTCCGTCGGCGAATGCCGCGCCGGGCTCTTCGAGGGAGATGGCGCGCAGCCAGCGCGCTCCGCCCGACAACGCGAGATCGCTCGTCGGCAGCCTGCTCGCCACCGCATCGATCGCCGCGCTGTCGTGTGTCGCCGCCGCCCGTCGCGTGTGGGCGTCGTACGCGAGGCCGGTGATCACGAGCACGGGGCTCAGCACGAGGATGGTAGCGATGCGCCGGGCGCTTGCGTTGTTCATCGGTCTTGGATCATCCCGCCTGGAACACGATGAGGAGCTTCGTGAGAAAGAAGTCGGAGATGAGGATGGCAATCGAGACGGCCACCACGGTGCGCGTCGTCGAGAGGCCGACGCCCTCGGTGCCGCCCGACGTACGGAGGCCGAAGTGACATCCGATGATCGCGATGAGGAAGCCGAAAACCGGGGTCTTCGCGAGTCCGCTGAAGAAGTCGCCGAGCCTCACCACCTCGAGCGACGAGCTGATGAAGAGCGTCGGCTTGATGTCGTATTGCGCGGCGCAGATGATGATCGCGCCCAGCGTTCCGAGCGCCAGCGCATAGACGCTGAGCAACGGCATGACGATGATGGCGGCGAGGACCCGCGGCAGCACCAGCTTCTTCGCGGGATCGGCGCCGAGCGCGCGGATGGCATCGACCTGCTCGGTGACGTTCATCGCGCCGACCTCGGCCGCCATGCCGCTCCCGATACGCCCGCCGACGATCACGGCGGTCAACGTCGGTGCGAGCTCGCGACAGAACGACAGGATGATGACGCGCGGGATGTACTCGACGCCGCCGAAGCGGCGCAGGCCGAACGCGAACTGGATGGTCATGACCATCCCGATGAAGAGCGACGTCACGGCGACGATGCCCATCGACTTCACGCCCAGCGAATCGAGCTGCTGGAGCGTGGCGCGCAGCTCGAGGGGGCGCTTCGCGATCGAGCGGAAGGTCTGCCCAGAGAGGATGATCACTTCGCCGAGGTGCTGGACGAAGCGACCCAGCCGCGCGCGGTGATAGTCGAGGAAGGACGGCTCGGGGGCGACGGGCGGCAACGAGAAGCGCATCGAGGGCGGCGCGCTCGGCGGCGGATTGTCATCCGAAGAGAACCCGGTTCCGCTGGCCGGACCAACGGAGCGGCCGGAGCCAGAGTCGCCGCGGGTGTTGCTCATCGCATCATCCCTCGACGCCGGCGCGTGCGGTGACCGGCGCGACCGTGCCGGAGCCGGGCAGCGTGTGGAAGCCGTGAACGAACGTCTCGAAGTCACGCGCGCCTTCGTCGTAGGCGCTGGGATCGCCCATGTAGACGAAGTCGTAGATGCAGCCGTCCTTCTTCGTCACGTAGATGTCGAAGGCGATTGGCACGCCGTCCCACTTCGCGCGCATCTTCGTGTGCAGAGCCTCGCGTCCGTCGAAGGGCTCGGTCTCCTGGGCCACCACCTCGCGCGCGGTCGAGCCGATGAGGAGATGATTGGTGAGCGCGAGCAGCGGCGTGCCCTCGTCGGGACGGTGGCAGCGCGCGTTGACCAGGATGGATGCGCCGTGCGTCTCGTCGCGATAGGCGAGGCTGCCGTCGTTGACCTCGACCACGCGCCAGCTCGACGGGACCGGGCCGATCCGGAACGCCACGGGCCCGTCCCGATACGTCGTTCCGTCGAACGAGCGCCGAGCCGCACCTCCACACGCCACCAGCGCAGCGAGCAGGGCGAGTATCGCGAACTGAGCTCCGGTCGTTCGCTTCATCCCAGGGGCCGATTTGATAGCACGGTGGGTGCTCTGAACGCGCTATATCCTCGGGGGAAATGCCCGTTCGCCTCTACAACACGCTCAGCCAGAAGGTCGAAGACTTCGTCCCGGCGTCCGATCCGTCGAACCCGCGCGCGGTGAAGATGTACGTCTGCGGTCTGACGACCTACGACCTCGCGCACGC
>JAXDMI010000231.1:0-7774 GCA_034666145.1 Myxococcales bacterium
AGACGTGCGCGTACCATGTGGCCGCGCCGAGCGCGGTGACGGCCAGTCCGCTCAGGAGCGTGGGCGACCGACGTTGGCGATCGATCGCGAGCAAGAGCGCGAGCGAGAGCGGGACGGACAGCGCGAAGTCGAGCATGCCCATCGAGACGAACCAGTTGTGGACCATTGGCCACATGAACAGGCTCGCGACGAGCATCCGCTTGCGGCTGCCGGTGATGGCGAGGACGAAGCGAGGGAGAACGATGGCGTTCGCGCCGAGCACCAGGAGCGCAAAGAGCCGCGCCGCGAGCTGGGTGCCCACCACCTTGCCGACCACGACCAGCCACACGAAGAGCGCGGCGTTCGTCTTGAGGAAGCCGTTGAAGACGAACTCCGGATAGCGACCCGGATTCTCGATCACGGTGATGGCCGCGAGGTGGTTCGGCAGGTCCTGGTAAGGAGGGACCTCCGTGAGCGCCAGCGGCCAGGCGCCAACGACGAAGAGCGCCGCGCTCACGAGGAGCGCGAGGTGACGATCGGTGAACGTCCAGCCACGGCTCAGCTCACGCAAGAACGCGGTCGGCGACGAGGGCGCCGAAAAACCAGGTGGGAGGCTGGTCCGGACGCCCGAGCTCGTCGGGACGGCCGACGATGCCTCGATCGTGGCGGCGTCGCGCGCCGCTACGAGATGCCCCCGCGAGTGTGCTCGGGACGCTCGCGACGATCCCGCATCGACACCCGATTCGAGGCGGTGCTCGAGAGCTGAAGCAAGAGCGTTGGAGTTAGGCATCAGCAAGCGCTCGAGAAGGTCCAGAAGGCCGAGCGTCGGGGCCAGCTGCAAGTCTGGGCCCAGACGACAAACCGTGGAAAAGGCTAGGTTGCCGAGCCTAACCCGCGTGCCGGGAGGTGTCCACCAACCACAAAAGGCAGAGAGGCATGACACCGGGATCAGGGGCTGGGCTCGAATTTCGGCGCTTCACAACTGCGACATGGATGTGCGCCGCGTGGTCGAGCTCGCCACCTATGCCTGAGCTGTCGCATGTCGGCATACATAGTGAAGAGGTCGGGGACGAACCCGATGACTCTCGCGCTCTTCCAGTCCAAGTACCCGAAAGGTGCTACCAATACCCACAAGGTAGGCCGGGCGAGCTGGATCCTGGGTGGACCGGCCTGGCTACCCGCCGTGGCCCTGGCGCTCGCCTCGGCCGGCTGCGCGACGGAAGTGACGGATCACGCAGTGGAAACGCACGTGACCTCGAGCACGTCGGATCCGACCATCTTCGGCGGCGCGAAGGACGATGACAGTGCGGCGGTTGCCGGCGTCGTCGCGCTGCGCGTCGGCGTCGGCACGACCTTCGAGCTCTGCTCGGGCGCGCTCATCGCCCCGAACGTCGTCCTCACTGCGCGGCATTGCGTCACGAAGAACGCCACGACGTCGGTCGCATGTGACGAGAACGGTCGCTCGGCGAACGGCCCGCACGTGACCGCGGACGAAGAGCCCGGAACCATCGGCGTGTATCTCGGCTCTTCGCCCAACTTCGCGAAGCCCGGCGTCTCGAAGGGCCGCGCCATCGTCTCGCCGACCGGCCCGTACCTCTGTGATTCCGACATCGCGCTGGTCGTGCTCGAGACGGCCATCACCGACGTCGCGCCGCTCGAGGTCCGCATCCACACCGCGGCGCGCCAGGGCGAGATGATCCGCTCGGTCGGTTATGGCCAGAACGATCAGGCCTCACCGATCGGCACGCGCTTCCGCAAGGACGCCGTCGCCGTGCTCGCACAGGGCAAGGCGGTCTCGCCGAGCAAGACGCCGCTCGGCACGCACGAGTTCGAGGTCGGCAAGTCGATCTGTCAGGGCGACTCCGGCGGTCCCGCCATCAGCGAGGAGACCGGCGCAGTCATCGGCGTCGTCTCCCGCGGCGGTGGCTGCGAGGACGACTTCGGCCACATCTATACGACCACCGCCGGCTTCGATCAGATGTTCGCCGATGCCTTCGCGCTCGCGGGCGCGACGCCCACGGACGAGGTCGGCGACGGGTCGAACACGTTGCCGAGCACGCGGTCTGCGTCGGCCTCGCAGAACGGCGTCGTCGATACCGCGATGGGGCCGACGACAGCGGGCTGCTCCGTCGGTACCCCCGGAGGCAGCTCGGGCTTTGCCGGCCTCGGCGTCGTGGCGGCCGTCGCGCTCCTCGGTGCGCGTCGCCGCCGCGCTCGCTGAGCTCTCGCCGGCGAAGCTGGTATCCTCGAACGCGATGCGGCTCGTGAGCGTTCGCCTTCGCAATGTCGGTGTCTTCGAGGACACCACGGTCAGTCTCGCGGACGGTGCGACGGCGCGGGGTGAAGCGCGCACCGGGGCGGACGATGCTGCGGTCGAAGACGAAGCGCCCGAGGTCCTCGCTCCGCGGCCCGTCACCGTGCTGTTCGGCGCCGACGGCATCGGCAAGACCACGCTGCTCACCGCGCTCGCGGTCACGCGGCCGGGCTACGCGCTTCCGCCCTCCCCCTACCCGCGTCCGACGAGCAGCCTTCCGGGCGCGGGCGGCAGCGCATCCGGTGCGGCATCGGGGGTCGATGCGCCGGCGAGCGTCGTCACCGAGTGGCTGCTCGGCGAGGACGATCCGGAGCGCCCGCATCCGCTCGTGGTGGCGAGCCCGAGCGCGGTCCTCGACGGCGAGTCGACGGAGACCGCGGGTATCCGTCGCCGCGAGCAGGCGCTCTTCGATCGACGTGCGCAGGGCGACGGCGGCTTCGTCTTCGTCGGTTTCTCCGGCGCACGCTGGTTCTCGCGCGCCGCGAACATGCTTTCGGTGCCCGAGCGCTCGGTGCTGCGCTACGATGTCCGCCATGCGGCGTCGTTCGACGACCCGACGCGCGCGGACCTGACGCGCGAGACGAAGCAGGTGCTCGCATACGCCGGCATCGCACGTGCGCTCGGGGCACAGCGTGCGGAATACACGCATCTCGAACGCTTCGACGCCGCAGTACGCGAAGTGGTCGACGTCATGCTGGCGCCGTTCGGGTTCACCTACGCAGGCGTCAGCCCGCTCTCCCTCGAGCCCGAAGCGACGGACGGCGCAGGTCACGTGGTGGCGTTCGATGCACTGCCGCGCGCCGCCCGTCATCTCGTGGCGTTCGGTGCGCTGTCGCTACGCGCGCTGTTCGCCGCGTATCCGCACTCCGACGATCCGCGCGAGGGCGAAGGGGTCGTCGCCATCGACGACGTCGACGCTCAGCAGGATCCGTCGATGCTGCGCGCCCTCGTCCCGCTGCTCCGCAGCGCGCTCCCCAACGTGCAATGGATCCTCACCACGTCCTCGGCCCAGCTCGCGATGGCCTGCGCCCCCGGCGAGGTCATCGCCCTCCGCCGCACGGACACCTCCCGCATCGAAGCCAACGAAGCCGTCCTCCACTAGAGGCAGCACCGGGGCATCCCCCCCGCAGCGTGCCGATCCCAGCCCGCACGAATCACGCTCTCAGTGCGCCTCTCCCCAGTGCGCGCCGTGACCGACCTCGACGATGAGCGGCACATCCAGCTTGAAGGCCGACTCCATCGCTTCCTTGATGCGCTGCTCGGCCTTGTCGACGAGCGCATCGGGCACCTCGAAGACGAGCTCGTCGTGAACGGTGAGGATCATCCGCGCGCCCGGTACCACGTCGCCCTCGCCGAGGGAGATCATCGCGAGCTTCAAGATGTCCGCCGCGGTGCCCTGGATGGGCGTGTTCTTCGCGACGCGCTCCGCCTCGAAGCGGAGGCCGCGGTTCTGTGAGTTGAGGTTCGGCAAGAACCGTCGCCGACCCAGGATGGTGCGCACCGCTTCGCCGGCGCGCGCCGACTCCACGGTCATGTTCATGAAGTTGCGAACGCCGACGAAGCGCTCGAAGTACGCCTCCATGAAGTGCCGCGCCTCTTCGCGCGTGATGCCCTGCTCGCGGGCGAGGCGCGCCTCGCCCATGCCGTAGATGAGGCCGAAGTTGATGGCCTTCGCGCGGCGGCGCATGTCGCTCGTCACCTCGTCGCGCGGGACCTCGAAGATGAGTGACGCCGTGTGCTGGTGGACGTCGAGCTTGTCGCGGAAGGCCACGCCGAGCTGCTCGTCCTTCGCGAGATGCGCGAGGACGCGCAGCTCGATCTGCGAATAGTCGGCGCTCACGATCTGGTGCCCGGGAGGCGCGACGAACGCCGAGCGCACGAGGCGCCCCACTTCCTTGCGGATGGGGATGTTCTGCAGGTTGGGATCGGTGGACGACAGGCGGCCCGTCGCCGCGACCGCCTGCTCGAAGCGCGTGTGGATGCGCCCGGTCTCGGGGTTCACGGCGCGCGGCAGCGCGTCGAGGTACGTGCCCTTCAGCTTGTCGAGCTCGCGATACTCGAGGATGACCGCCGGGAGCGCGTGCTTGTCGGCGAGCTCGTCGAGGACCGCGGCGTCGGTGGAGCGACCGCCCTTGAGCGTGCGCTTCACGACGGGCAGCAAGAGCTCGTCGAAGAGGATCGCCTCGAGCTGATCGCGCGAGCGAATCGCGAACTTCCGACCTGCGAGCTCCTGCGCCTTGGCCTCGAGGGTCTCGCACTCCTTCTCGACGCGCGCGGCGATGGTGGCAAGCTTGCTCGTGTCGACGAGCACCCCTTTGCGCTCCATCGAGGCGAGCACGCGCGAGAGCGGCAGCTCGACGTCGTCGTAGAGCTTGCCGAGATTGTCGCTGGCGACGCGCGCATCGAGGCGCTCCGAGAGCGCCAGTGCGAGCTCCGCGGCGGGCGCTGCGAAGGTGGTCGCGCGCTCGACGTCGAGCTGATCGAAAACGACACGATCGGCCTTTTTTCCGGTACCTTCGTCGAACATCGGGAGCTCGGTGCCGAGCTCGCGACGGACGAGATCCTTGAGGTCGTTGGGCGCCTCGGGATCGAGGAGATACGCCGCGAGCATCGGGTCCGAGACGTGACCGGCGAGGGTCACGCCGTGCCGCGCCAGGATGTTCTCCGAGCGTTTGAGGTCGTAGCCGATCTTCCGCACCGCGGTATCGGCGAAGAGCGGCGCGATCAGCTCGCGGATCCTCTCCCACGTCAGCTGCACCGGCGCGCCGAGATAGCGATGCTCGATCGGCACGTACACGCCTTCGCCCGGCGTCACGGCGAGCCCGATGCCATGGATGCGCGCGCGCATCGGATCGGGGCTCGTCGTCGCGATGTGCACGGCGACGCGGCCTTCCTTCCTGGCGCTCGCCACGACGGCGGCGAGCCCGGCCTCGTCGAGCACGTGGCGGTACGTGCGCGCGATGGTCTTCACCGCCGGCGCGTCGGTCGAACGCGCCGCTGCTGCTGCAACCATCGCCACGGCTCGACCGGCTCCCTTGTCGCCGACGTTCGCGCGCTGTCCCGCATCGAGCCGCGCCTGCGCGGCGGTCATCTGATCGAGGAGGCGCGTGAGCTCGAGCTCGAGGAAGAGCCGGCGGAGCTCTTCCACGTTGGCGCCGCCGTAGCGAAGGCTCTCCTTGTTCCAGTGGATGTCGACGTCGCGCTTCAACGTGACGAGCACCTGCGAAATGCGCGCGTCTGTCTCGTGCAGCGCGAGCATCTCCTTCAGCTTTGCGCGCTTCACGGAGGCGAGGTTCGCGTAGACGCCGTCGATGGTCTTGAACTCCTTGAGGAGATCCGCCGCCGTCTTCGGTCCGACGCTCGGCACCCCGGGGATGTTGTCCGAGGTGTCGCCGGTGAGGGCGAGCAGATCGCGGAGCTGGCTCGGTGGGACGCCGAACTTGGTCTCGACCTCGGGCGCTCCATAGGTCTTGTCGCGCATCGAGTCCCACATGAGGACGCGATCGTCCTGATCGCGGACGAGCTGCATGAGGTCCTTGTCGGCGCTGACGATGACGACACGCACCCCTTCGGCGACGGCGCGCTCCACGACCGCTGCGATCAAGTCGTCGGCCTCGATGCCGTCCGCCTGGAAGATCGGGATGTTGTAGGCCCTCGCGAACTGCTCGCAGCGCGCCATCTGTCCCGAGAGATCCGGGGGTGCCGCCTGCCGCGTCGCTTTGTAACGAACGTCGATCGCCTTACGGAAGCTCGGTCCCCGGCAATCCATCGCGACCGCGAGCATCGTCGGGCGCCGGTCGTTCACGACCTTCTGGATCATGCTCACGGTGCCGTGAACGGCGTGCGTCGCCTCGCCCTTCGAGTTCGAGAGCGGCGGCACCGCGTGGTAGGCGCGGAAGACATAACCCGAGAGATCCAGCAGATAGAGGACGTCCTCGCTGCCGGGCGGCGGCAGGACGCTCACGTTCACCGGCGGAGGCGCGGGCGCCGGCTTCGGCTTCGCGGCCTTCTTCGCGGCCGCGGCGCTCGGCGTGGAGGTGGCGCTGGCAGAGCTATCGGGGTTAACAGGTGTCTCGGGAGCGCGGGGCACGGCGCACACCGTAGGAGCGCGGCACGCGCGTCGCAACGCGCAACGGGCAAGCGCGAGGAACAAAGCAGACGTGGCTGCGGTTTCCCTTTCCGGCCCTGGCACGGTAGTCTTTGAACCGTTCGGTACCTTTGCGCGTCCATAGACCGAACCCTTGAAATCGACCGCACCATGAGCTCCCCCGACAGCAACGAAGCACCTCCGTCGGTCGGTCTCGTCGGCGGGAAGTACGAGCTCGTGAAGATGATCGGCCGCGGCGGCATGGGCTCCGTCTGGGAGGCGCGCCACGTCTCGCTCGGCACCCCGTCGGCGATCAAATTCATCGAGGCCGAGTACGCGAACAGCGCGGAGGCCCGCAGTCGCTTCGACAAGGAAGCGAAGGCCGCAGCGACCATCCAGTCGAAGCACGCGATCCAGATCTACGACCACGGCGTCACCGACGACGGCAAGCCGTACATCGTCATGGAGCTGCTCACGGGCGAGCCGCTCGACAAGCGCATCGAACGCCTCGGCCAGCTCACGCTCCAGGACACGGCGAAGATCCTCCAGCAGGTCTCTCGCGGTCTCGCGCGCGCGCACGAGCGCGGCATCGTGCATCGCGATCTCAAGCCCGAGAACATCTTCATCGTCCGCAACACCGACGACGACGAAGAGGTCGCCAAGGTCCTCGACTTCGGCATCGCCAAGATCCAGAACAGCCCGCACAGCCCGGGCATCACGTCGAGCACGAAGACCGGCGCCGTACTCGGCACGCCGTTCTACATGTCCCCCGAGCAGGCGCGCGGTCTCCGCAATGTCGATCATCGCACCGACGTCTGGTCGCTCGGCGTGATCGCATTCAAGTGCATCACAGGCCGTCTGCCGTTCGACGGCGAGTCGGTCGGCGATCTCCTGGTGAAGATCTGCACGGCGCCGATCCCGATCCCGTCGCACTCGGTGCCGGGTCTTCCGCAGGCCTTCGACACGTGGTTCATGCGCGCGCTCGAGCGCGAGCCGGAGCGCCGCTTCTCCAACGTCACCGAGCTCTCCGAGCATCTCGCGTTCGCCGCCGGCATCGGTGCCAGCGGACGCGGCACGACGCCCACGCCGCACATGGGTCCACCGATGTCCGCGACCATCGCAGCATCGTCGTCAGGCGGCAACGGGATGCACGGCTCGAGCGGCCATCCCGGACAGCATCGCGGGTCGATGGCCGGCGCCGATGCGAACGCGCAGAGCTACGGCTCGCGGACTCCGAACCCCGCGGGCATGACCGCAGCGCCCTTCACGTCGTCGCAGCCCGTCCCGGGCGTCGGCTCGTCGAAGTGGAAGTGGCTCGTCGGCGCTGCCGCGATCGGGCTCGCGCTTGCCGGCATCGGTACCGCAGTCACCGTCGCCGTCCGCCGACAGCGCGA
>JAXDMI010000232.1:0-6107 GCA_034666145.1 Myxococcales bacterium
TCAGCTCACGGTTTGCGCCCTGCTCGCCCGTCGCTACGCGCGGCGCGGAGTGTCTCGGGACGTCGAGGCGTAACCGTTGTCCGACCCTTCGTCGCCGAGCGCGTCACGCTCTTCTTTCCGGCGGCGAGGATTTCATCGCGGAACTTCGGATCGTCGACGCCGCGCGCCAGCACCATCGCGCCGACCAGCGTAGCCCAGGTGGCGATCGCCTCGGCACGACGTTCCTTCACGGACCCCGGCTCCAGCAGAGCCGCAAGTGCGTCGACGCGCTCGTGGAGACCCGTCGCGAGCGCTCGTTGGATCGCGGCGCCATGGCGACTGACCTCCGGACCCAGTGTCGCGAGCGCGCATCCTTCGCCCGGGTGTTCGCAGTGCTCGGTCGCGAGATAGAGCTCGCCGAGCCTCTTCGTAGGGTCTGTCGCGCTGCGCCATGCGTCGTCCGCCTGTGACATCGCGTGATCGAACGCCTGCGCGACGAGATCGTTCTTCGACGCGAAATGTCCGTAGAACGCGCCATGCGTGAGCCCGGCAGCCGCCATCACCGCGTCGACGCCGATGGCATCGATGCCACGCTCGCGAAAGAGCCGAGCGGCAGCGTCGAGGATCTTGCGACGGTTCTCGGCCTTCTGTTCGCGACTGACTTTCATGGCTTGACATTTTACATGACGACCGACATGAATGACGTATTCATTGTGATCGTAATTAATGGAGGTCGCGCATGTTGCGATACAAGCTCTTCGGGAAAGGCACTGGGCTTCGCGTCTCCGAGATCTCGCTCGGCTGCGGAATGTTCGGAACGCGATGGGGGCACGGTGCGTCCCCCGAGGAAGCTCGCCGAATGTTCGAGGGCTACATCGAGGCGGGCGGCAACTTCTTCGACACCGCCGACACGTATCAACGGGGCGAGTCGGAGAGCCTTCTCGGAGAGTTCTCCGTCGGACGTCGCGAGGATCTCGTCATCGCGACCAAGTTCAGCCAAGGTAGCGGCGAGAGCGGGAGCGTGTCGCGCACGGGGAACAGTCGAAAGAACATGGTGCGTTCCCTCGAGGACAGCCTCCGGCGCCTGAAGACGGACTACGTCGACATCTACTGGGCACATCTCTCCGACGAGACGACGTCCGTCGACGAGATCATGCGCGGCTTCGACGATTTGACGCGCGCCGGAAAGATCCTCTACCCAGGGCTCTCGAATTTTCCCGCTTGGCGGGCCGCGCGCGCGGCGACGCTCGCTTCGATTCGCGGCAGCGTTCCGCTCGCGGGCGTCCAGCTCGAATACAGCCTCGTCGAGCGAACTCCCGAGCACGATGTCCTCCCGATGGCGCGAGCCTTCGGCCTTGGCGCAGTCGCGTGGTCACCCCTCGGCGGAGGGCTCTTGACCGGCAAGTATCGCCGCGGAGAGACCGGCCGTCGCGACACGTGGAAGAACCTCATTCACGAAGAGAAGTCGGAGAAGATCTCCTCGATCCTCGACGCGCTCGACGCCGTTGGCGAAGAGACGAACAGCAATCCCGGCCGCGTCGCGTTGTCATGGATCGCGCACAAGGGGGTCATCCCCATCATCGGTCCGCGAACCCGAGAGCAGCTCGACGACAATCTCGCGGCAGCGAGCCTTCACCTCTCCGACGAGCAGGTGCGGCGGCTCGACGAGGCGAGCGCTGTTCGCGCAGGCTTTCCCCATTCGTTCTACACGCGTTTCCCCGGCGCTCGTCTTTCCCTACGCGGCGGGGCCCCGGGCCGCGTCGAAGATTCGACGGTCGAGGCGCTTTGATGGGCATACCCACGGCGGTCAGAGAGCACGTCGAATCGTGGATCGGTGCGCGACCGTGGGTGACCGAGCTCGCTACACGGATCGCGGGCTTTCCGTCCGTCGGACTTCGCAACGTCAAGCGCTTCGTGAACGCATCGTTCCTCCCAAAGGAGTCGACGCTCGCGGACGAAGCCGCTGCATTCCGCACGACGATGGCGCATCCGGAGTTCGCCGAGCGCCTCACCTCGCTGTTCGCGCGAGGCGCGCAGACGGCGGTGGACCTCGAGCTGAAACTCGGAGAAGCGATCGCACGCTTCGAGCGCCCGTGAAAAGGTTTGCTCTCTTCGTGCACGATGCAGCGGTAGCTACGGCGAGCGAACGTCACTCGTGCTAGTTCGGCACGAATCAGCATGGGCACGTTCGACGGCATCGAGTACCTCACCGCGACGGTCGAGACCGGCAGCTTTGCGGCGGCGGCGCGTCGTCTCGGCGTGACGCCGTCGGCCGTGAGTCGTCGCGTGGCCACGCTCGAGGGCGAGCTCGGCGTCCAGCTCCTCGCACGAACGACCCGCTCGCTTCGTCTCACCGAGGATGGGATCGCGTTCCACGCACGATGCCTGCGTATCCTCGAGGAGCTGCACGAGGCGCAGGACGCGATCGCGCGCGTGCGCAAGAAGCCTTCGGGTCTCCTGCGCGTCGATGCACCGATCGCGCTCGGCCGCAGCGTGCTCACGCCGAAGCTCCCCGCATTCCTGGAGCGGTATCCGGAGATCCGGCTCGACCTCACGTTGCGTGACCAGCTCGTCGATCCGACCGCCGAAGGTCTCGACGTGCTCGTCCGGATCGGCGCGCTGAGGGACTCGACGCTCATCGCGCGACGACTCGGTGAGAGTCAGCTGCTGACCTGCGCTTCTCCGGCGTATCTGCGCAAGCACGGCGTTCCGAAGCACCCGCGCGATCTCGCGCGCCACCACTGCCTCGGCTACCTGCGTGAGGGGCGGCCCGACGCGTTTGCCTTCGTCACCGACGAGACGACGACGTCGGTTCCCATCGCCGGCCCGTGCAACGCGAACGACGCCGACGTGCTGCTACAGCTGGCCGTTGCCGGCCGAGGCATCATCTTGCTCTTCGACTTCATGATGGCCGCGCATCTCGCGAGCGGCGCGCTCGTCACGGTGCTCGATGACTATCCCTCGCTCTCGTGGCCCATCCACGCGCTCTATCCGAAGAACCGTCACTTGCTGCCGAAGGTGCGAGTCTTCCTCGAGTTCCTGGCGACCCGAGTCGTCGCACGACGCTCATCGCTCACGGCGCCTTCGGTGCAGGCGCTTCGTGGCCACAGAACACGGTGAGCTCGGGGAACGCGCGAGCGAAGTCGCGCAAGCGGTCGAGCGACTCCTGCGCGACGCGATCGCCCGATCCGCTCGTCCCCGAAGGGCCAACGCCGTGCTCGAATGCCCACCGGAAGTGCGATGCGTCGCCGACGAGGAGCACGGGTCCGGAGCTAGCGACCACCACGAACGAGACGTGACCGCGCGTATGGCCGGGGGTCGAGACCGCCCACACGGATCCGTCGCCGAACAAGTCGAGCGAGCGGCCTAGCGGCGGCATCTCCGGCGCGTCGGTGAAGTCGAGCTCGCGCAGGCGCCGCGTGCTCGCGAAGTGGCCGTAGCCGAAGATCTGGACCGGATCGTCGACCTCACCCTTGCCGGCGACCAGCTCCGTGTCGGCCGGCATTCCGGGCACGCCCGCGGTGTGATCCATGTGAAGGTGGGTGAAGAAGACCGCTCTCGGATGAGCCCCCCGCCGCCCAAGCTGCGCGAAGACGTCCTCGCCCGGGCGTTGCGAGTACGGCGCATCGTAGAGCAGCGAAAGGACCCACCGGGTCGGCGCTTGGATGTTCCCATAGGCGTTCGAGGCGAACGACGCGTCGAGCCCGCTGTCGACGAGAAAGTCGCCACGCGTGGGATGCCGGATCAAGTGGGCATAGACGCGGAGCGGGGTCGGCTCTTCGCGGTACGCGGCGGTCTCGGGATGCTCTGCGGCGAGCATCTTCCGTCGCGCGACGTGCACCGCGCCGGTGTCGAGCGAGTCGAGCTCGACCCGTGGTGCTCTGTCGAAGACCTCGCGCCACGAGCGCGCTGACGGCGGTGGAACGTCCCAGGCCGACCGCGGGAGCGATCGCACGCTTCCACGCGTGAGCGCCAGCCAGAGAGCGGCCAGCGCCACGACGAGGCCTGCAAGCGCGAGCGCGATGCGCCGCCGTGTGATCCGCGGCTTTCGATCGGAGGTCGACATCACTCACGTCTAGCGCTGCCAGAGCCATGCCTCCAGAGCATGCATGGCATAGGTGATATATCAATTTGGTCATGACAATCGACCGCCTGCCCACCACCGTCGATCTGCCGCTGCTCGTCGCGCTCGAGCAGCTCCTCGAGTCAGGCAGTGTCACCGCTGCTGCCCGGCGACTCGGCACCACGCAGCCGAGCATGAGCCGCATGCTGGCGCGGCTTCGCGCGGCATTCGAAGATCCGCTGCTCGTGTCGGTCGGAAGACGCATGGAGCCGAGCGCGCGCGCGCGGGAGCTGCGACCCCGTCTCGAGGCCGCGCTCCGCGCGATGCGCGAGCTGTTCGAGCCCGAGGGCGCATTCGCGCCCGAGCGCGAGCGCCGAACGCTGCGCGTCGCGGCGTCGGACTACGCGACGGTGGTGGTGCTGAAGCCCTGGATCCGACGGCTGCGCGTCGAGGCGCCCGGCGTCGTCGTACGGGTCGAGCCGGCCGGGCCCGAGTCGGTCGATCGCTTGGCCGGCGGCGAGATCGATCTCGCGATCGCGCCCCGGGCTCCCATCGAAGGGATGGAGCAGTTCGTCTTTCGGAAGGTGCTCGATGATCGTCTCGTGTGTGTCCTCCGAACCGGGCATCGCCGTCGGCGACGGAGCCTCTCGCTTGCCGACTATCTGGCGCTCGAGCACATCGTCGTGAGCAACGCGCGGTCGAACGTATCGGCAGTGCAGCTCGCTCTGCATCGCCTGCGCAAGACCCGGCGCGTCGTCCTCGCGGTGCCCTCGTTCCTCGCAGCGCTCGCGGCGGTCGCCGAGAGCGAGCTCGCTGCGGCTCTACCCGAGAAGCTCGTGCGCCGCGAGGGACGCGGCGTCGAGATGCATCGGCTTCCGTTCGACGTCGAGCCGATGTCGCTCCATTTGATCTGGCATCCCCGACGGACGACCGACGTCGCACACCGCTGGGTGCGCGACGGAATCGTCGCGGCGCTCAACGAACCCTGATCACACGCGCTGCAACCGGCGCTTGTACTTCTCACCCCACTCCCGCAATCCCAACAGCACCGGCTCGAGGGAGCGGCCGAAGGCGGTGAGCTCGTACTCCACGCGCGGCGGCACCTCCGCGTAGACGGTGCGCTTCACCAGCCCGTCTTCCTCGAGCTCGCGCAGCTGCAGGGTGAGCATGCGCTGGCTGCAGTTCGGCAACCGCTTGCGCAGCTCACCGAAACGGTGCTTGCCCCAGAGCAACCAGTACAGCACGACGCCCTTCCATCTCCCGCCGATGACGCCGAGAGACGCTTCCACCGAGCAGTTGGTCTTCGAGTCGTCGTCGCGCTTCCGGGCCATGGTTCCCTTTTTGTACGTACTGGCGAAACTTGTGCGTACTTGCGAAGTCATAACCGGGATCGTACGTCTACGCCATGAAGACATGGGAGCTGCAGGCCAAGCCGGGGTTCGATGCACTGACGCGGGCCGAGCGCCCTTCACCGACCGTGGGCGCGCATGAGCTGAAGGTGCGCGTGAGGGCGGTGTCGCTCAACTATCGCGACCTGCTCATCGCGAAGGGCGCAGAGAAGAGCCTCACGGCGCCGCGCGTGCCCGCCTCCGACGGCGCCGGCGAGGTGATCGAGGTCGGTCCCGCCGTCACCCGCTGGAAGGTGGGCGACCGGGTGATGGCGAACTTCTTCCCGCACTGGGTCGACGGCGAGCTGAGCGACGCGCACCACGCCAGCGCGCTCGGCGGCGCCGGGGCAGACGGCATGCTCCGCGAAGAGGTGGTGCTGCCGGAGCACAGCTGGGTGCGCATGCCGGCGGGGTACTCGTTCGAAGAAGCGGCGACGCTTCCGTGCGCCGGGCTCACCGCGTGGCAGGCGCTCTTCGAGGTCACGTCGCTCAGGCCGGGTGAGACGGTGCTGCTCCAGGGCTCGGGCGGCGTCTCGGTGTTCGCGCTGCAGCTGGCGAAGGCCGCCGGCGCGCGCGTGCTGATGACGTCGAGCAGCGCAGACAAGGCGGCGCGGCTGCGCGAGCTCGGCGCCGAGGAGGTCATCGACTACCGGGCCGATCCGAAGTGGGGCGAGCTG
>JAXDMI010000233.1:0-3409 GCA_034666145.1 Myxococcales bacterium
CATGAAGAAGCGCTACCTCTTCAGCGGCGTGGAGCAGTTCGCGCTCTACGACTTCATGGCCGAGGGTGGCGGCGTCGACGAGGACGTGTACGCGTACTCGAACGGCATGGGCAACGAGCGCGCGCTCGTCCTCTACAACAACAAGTTCAAGGACTCGCGAGGCCGTATTTTCCGGGCGATTCCCACACGGCGCGAGGACGGCAGCACGACGGCGCCGAACGTCGCCGAGGCGCTCGGCATCGACGTCGGGCAGGGCGACTGGATGATCTTCCGCGATGCGTCGAAGGGCCTCGAGTACCTGCGGCCGATGCGCGAGATCGACGGCGGCTTCTTCTGGGAGCTCGGCGCGTTCAAGTACCACGTGCTCCACGAGTTCCGCGGCGTGAACGCGACGGCGACGAAGCCGTACGCCGAGCTCGCAGCAGCACTCGCAGGGCGCGGCGTGCCGTCGATCGAGCGCGCGCTCGTCGAGCTGAAGTATCGACCCGTGCACGAGCCGCTGCGCCAGGCGCTCGGCGCCGGACACCTCGCGTATCTCGCGAGCGGATGGGACGCGAAGAAGGCGGCGCCGACGAAGGAGGCGATCGTCGCGCTCGAGGAGCGCATTCGGTACATCGCGGACGGGCTCGCGTACATGCGGGAGCGCGCGCGCGGTGCGAGCGCGGCGACTGCCAAGGCTGCGAAGGGGCTCGATCCCGAGCCCGTGCTCGCGACATTGCGTGAGCGGTATGCGGCGATTCTCGCGCGGGTGCATACGCCCGTGGAGGAGAAGGCGGGGATACACCTACGGGGGAATGCGGGCGCGGACGCGAGCGCGAACGCGGACGCGAGCGCGAAGGCGGACACGAGCGCGAATGCGAAGGCGGACGCGAAGGTGGACGCGGCGCGGTGGACGGACGCGGCGTTGTTGCTTGCTTGGGCGCACGTCGAGGCGGTGATCGATTTGGTGGAGGATGCCGAGCCGGGGCTCGAGCGCGCGGAGATCATCGCGCGCTGGGAGCTCGCGTTGCCGGTGCTCGCTGCGTTCTCGGAGAGCAACGATGGGTACTCGGCGCAGCGGCGCACGGCGCTCGTGCTGCTCGGCGCATCGCTCCCGGCGGCACCGCTGCGGGAGGTGCTCGCGAGCGCGTTCCGCGATGCGCGCGCGCGCACGTTCCTCGGCGTGCACGAGGCGAACGGCGTCTTCTGGCTCGCCAAGGAGGCGTTCGAGGAGCTCGCGCGTCTCGTCGCCGATCGCGAAGTGGTCCTCGGGCGCATCAGCGTCGCCCTCGCCGAACGACAGGTCGAGGAGGTCGCGCGCCTCGCCGCCGAGCAGGGCTACCGCGCAGAGCCGATCGTGAAGGCGCTCGTCGCCGACGTGAAGCTCGAGCCGAAGCCCGCCAGCCTCCCCGGCAAGAACGATCGCGCCAACGACCGCCCGAGCGACCGCGCCAGCGATCGCGCCGAGCGCACCGACAAGAGCGACGCGGCCTCGGTCAAGCGTCCTTCTTCCTGATCACCATCCAGAGCAGCGCGCTGCCGCCGATCGCGAGCAGCAACGCGACGGCGAGGAGGATCCACACGATCCCCGAGTCGGCGCGGCCGGTGTCGGGCGGGCAGTAGACGAGCTGCTGACCGCCGGTGCACTGCTGCTCGCATCGAACTTCGAGATCCTTCGAGCGTGCGAGCTCGGTGCATGCGCGATCGCCGGGGTCGCATGCCATGCCGGTGCTGGAACAGCTCCGGTTCACCGAGCACGGCACCTCCTCGCAGGTCACGACGCCACGCTAGCACCGAGGACGAATCACCGATGGCGCTGCGTTGACTCGCCGCGCTTCGGAGGAGACGCGGACGGCGGCGTCATCGCAGCATCGTCGCCGCGCGCTTCCGCGTCCGACGCCGTCGGCGCTTCGACCTCTTCCTCGTCCTCGTCGCTGTAGTCCTCGCCGACGTCGACGTCGTCGTCGCCTTCGTCGTCGTCCTCGTCCGTCGTGTCGTCGTAGCCGAGGTCGTCTTCGAGGCGACGCGCGAGCACTTCCTTGAGCACCTGCACGTCTTCCTCGTCCTGTTTCCGCATCTGCGTGAAGAGGTCGTGGAGCTCGTCGTCGTCCTCTGCGTCGGCATCGCGCAGATACTGGTCGTATGCCGCGAGGGCCTTGGCCTTGTTGCGGAGGACGGTGATCACGTCAAAGGTCAGATCGTCGATGGGCGACTCGGTGCTCTGCTTCGACATGGCTCACTCTCCGAAACGGACGAGGTTGAGACGCACGAGGGACGCGTCCGGAACACGCGAGTCGAAGCGAACGTCGTGCCGTCCCCAAACCGGCCGCCAGCTCCGCAATCCCCGCAAATCGCGCGGTCAGGAAGGCCTCGCGTGGCGGTTTTTCCCCGGGCGCACGGTGTGGGCGGGAAGGATCTGCCCGCGATCGCGTACAAACCAGCGGCTCGGGCCCGGGAACGCACGTTGCACCGGCCAGCCGCAGTGCTAGGAGGGTTCGCCATGAAGCTGGTCCGTTCGACGTCCGGTGGCGCTTTCGCAGCGCTGAGCTTCTCGGCTCTGCTCGCGCTCACGTGCGCCTCCGCCGTCGCCGCATGCGGTTGCAGCGCGACCGCGCCGGCCGCCTCCCGCGTCGCCACCGCGAGCAACTCGAACGTTGCCGGCACCACCAACCTCATGTCGGCCGAGATCCCGGGCCCCGCGCCCAAGGTCGGCAAGGCCCACCTCGCGATCGACGAGGCCGACTCGGACGCGGTCGACGCGACCCCCGACGCCAACGACCTCACGCAGCCGAAGGACGCGCGTCCCTCGGACGGCTCGCGTCGCGGCGGCGGCTTCGGCACGTCCTCCAAGTAACGCGCCGTCGCGTTTGCGCGTTCTCCGTCGGGCGGGCATCGCTAGACGGGCATCGCTGCGCGACGCCCGCGCGGTCGTCGACTGCTCGGCGCGGTCGGCATCGCATCCTCGACGCCCAGCGCGAGCGGCGATTGGTCGATGCGCGACAGCAGGTCTTGCGGATGATCGTAGATGGCGATCGCGCCGTCGAGGTCGCGATCCTTCCATCCGCCGGAACGGAACGCGATGGTCGACACGCCCGCGCGCGCAGCCGCTGCAATGTCGTACGCCGTGTCGCCGATCATCACCGCCTCGCGCGGTCCGACACAGAGCTTGTCGAGCGCCACCTTCACGAGGTCGGGATCGGGCTTGCTGTTCTCTGCGTCGTCGGACGTCACGATCACGTCGAACAGGTTCGCGACCGCCGCCTCGCGCATCAGGTCCGCCAGCTCCTCGCTGTTTGCCGACGTGACGATGGCGCGCGTGAGACCCCGTGAGCGCAGACGCTCGACGAGCGCGCGTGCGCCTGGTGTTGGTCCGAGATCCGGCAGGTAGTGCGCCTTGAAGACGGCGACGCGTCGCTCGCTGATCAGCTTT
>JAXDMI010000234.1:0-7035 GCA_034666145.1 Myxococcales bacterium
GGCGGCGCCGCGAAGTGCAACGACGTCACGAACCTCTGGAACTGCTCGTACGACAACACGAGGGCGTTCCGCTGCGCCGCCGGCAAGGTCGCGGTCGAGACCTGCGACGGCACCGGCGCCTGCGAGATCAAGCCCAGCGGTCAGGACGACGTGTGCCACGCGGCAGCGAAGCCCACGAGCACACCACCCTCGACCGGGACGCCCTCCGATCCCGCGACCGGCACGCCGACCGACATGCCCGGGGTCGCTCAGACCACGGGTGCCCAGGTCACGGGCGACGACAGCAGCAATCACGCGGCCGCCACCGACCAGGCCGGCTGCAGCGTTTCTCCCGCATCCGAGCGCGATCCCCGAAGCGGCTCCGCTGCGAGCTTCGGGTTGCTTGCGATCGCTGCCGTGCTCGCCGCCTCGCGCCGTCGTCACGCGGCCTGAGAGCGTGGCCTGAGCTTCGCGGCCTGAGCTTCGTGGCCTGAGCTTCGTCGGGCGGGCGCGCGACGAAGTGTAAGGCATGGACGCACAGCCTCGTTTGTCGGAGTCGACTTGTCGACCCATCACCGCCTATCATCATCGTCTTCGATGTCGACGGAAGCCATTCGCTTTTTCGCCGCGACCGACGTTGGGAACGTCCGCGAGCACAACGAGGACAACTTCCTCGTCGACAAGAAACTGTCGCTCTTCATGGTGGCAGACGGGATGGGCGGTCATGCCGCCGGCGAGGTCGCGAGCGCCATCGCGGTCCGCACCATCCACGAAGAGATCAAGCGTGAGAAGGAGCTCCTGGCCGACTTCCTGACCGGTGCGCGTGGCGCATCACGCGTCACGAACAAGGACATCCTCGCGCTGATGGAGCACGCCGTGCACCGCGCGTGCTCGCGTATCCACGAAGAAGCGCAGAGCGATCCGCAGAAGCGCGGCATGGGCACGACGCTCAGCGCGCTCATCATCCTCGGCACGCGCGGCTTCATCGCGCACGTCGGTGACAGCCGGATCTACCTGGCGCGCGGCGGCGGCGTGCAGCAGGTCACCGAAGATCACACCGTCTACAACGAGCTGATCAAGCGCGGAAAGCTCACGCGCGAGCAGATCGAGAAGGTCGGCCACAAGAACGCCATCACGCGCGCGGTCGGCGTCTACGAGCAGGTCGACGTCGACACGCTGATGATCGAGGTCCTTCCCGGCGACCAGTTCCTCCTCGCGAGCGACGGTCTCACCGGATACCTCGAGACCACCGACGAGCTCGTGCCGTACGTCGCCAAGGACGGGGACAGCGCGACGAAGGCGCTCGTCGATCTCGCGAAGGTCCGCGGCGGCAAGGACAACATCACCGTCGTGCTCGTTCGCCTCGGTGGCGAAGCGAAGGACGACGAGCGCGCCAAGCGTCTCGCCCTCAAGCGCGAGGTCCTCGGCCGCATGCCGCTCTTCGCGCGCCTCAGCGATCGCGAGCTGCTTCGTGTCATGCAGGCCGTCGAGGTCCGCAGCTACGACGACCAGGCAGTCGTCATCCGCGAAGGCGACAAGGGCGACGAGCTGTTCATCGTGCTGAGCGGCAAGGTCAGCGTTTCGCGTGGTGGGGAGACGCTCACGCGCCTCGGAGCCGGCGAGCACTTCGGCGAGATGGCGCTCATCCGCGCGGTCCCTCGCTCGGCCTCGGTCACGTCCGACGGCGGCGCGGAGCTGATCGTGATCCGGCGCACCGATTTCTTCGAGCTCCTGCGCAGCGAGCACGAGATCGCGGTGAAGATGCTGTGGCAGTTCCTCGGCGTGCTCGCCGATCGGCTCGATCAGACCTCGAGCGAGCTCCGTCATGCGAAGCAGGAGCTCAGCGCATCCGACGTCACCGAGGACGTGACCGTGGAGATCTTCCCCGGCATCGAGGGAGGCGAGCATGCGGCCCCCTTTGGACGGCGCTAGCCGACTCGCGCGCGCGATTGGCATCGCGACGGTCGTGGCCGTCCTCGCGCCGGGCTGCGACGACAGGAAGGCGGCGACCGTGGGCGCCGACGCGACGGCGAGCGCCCCCACCGATGCATCCGTGGCCGTGGCCGTCCCCGTGCCCGACTCCGGTCTCCCTCTCCCTCTCCCTCTCCCCATCTGTCGGATCATGGCCAGCGAGAACGGCCCTCCGGCGAAGGCCGACGCGACGGGATGGCTCGACCTCGTCGCGCATGCGAGCTTCACCGTGCGGACGCTCGAGACCGGGCGCGAGCTGCGCTTCGAAGGGCCGGGAAGAGTGCGCGCCTGTGGCGACGACGTCGCGCTCGTCGCCGAGGGCAGCGCCATCGGCCTGCCCGGCAGCGGCGAGGCGCCCGGCGCCGAGCAATGGGTCGCGACGGCATGCGGCGTCGGGCGATGGGCCTCCGGAGTCCATCGTTTCACCGGCGCGCGCGATGCATGCAAACTACAATCATCGCTGGGCGCCGTGCAGCTCTACGTCGCCTCGGACGTGACCGTCTCGGAGGTGGCCGCCGACGGCGGCGCACCGCTCGCGACCGACGCGGGCGCCGTTACCGATGCCGGTCGCGCGAAGGCTTCCCCGTGGCGACGCATCGACGGACGGCGCGCGTTCACGCTCCAGCCGCGCAGCGCCATCGACGGCGCAGCCGGCGTGAAGACCGCGCTCGTCGCCTGCGAGCGCGCGGCCGATGCCGTCCAGAAGATGGCCGCCGCGATGCTTCCCGATGCGCGGGCCGACGGCGGAGCGATCGACGGCGGCGGAGCCGGCATCGGCGACCTCGCCGAGGAATCGGTGGTCGCGCGCGGGGTGGCTCGTGCTGCCTGCGCGGTGGCCGCGGTCCGGGTGGCACTCGCAGGGTCCAGGCCCATCGACGAAGGCCGCCTCACGGCCGCCATGATGCGCTGGCGCGGCGGACGCTGAGCCCCGCATCGACGCGACGGGATAGACCCCACGCGCGACCCCACGCGCCTGCGCGTCGAATGGTGACGCCCTCCGCGGAAGGGTGTTACCTTGCGCAGAGATGCGCGTGTTCGGGCGGCACACCATCGTCGCGGTCCTCGCTTTCGTGGGCATGGGCGCGAGCGCGTCGTGGTTCTCTCGCGATGCGCGCGCCGACGAGCCGGTGTCGGCGAAAGAGCCGCGCCTCCTCAGCGAGACCGGCGAGAACACCACGGTCATCGATGCGTTCGACAAGGACGACCCGATCGACGTCAACCTCCTGCTCACGTTCCGGCAGCAGTGGAAGTCGGCGAACATCCGGCGCGAGACGTCGCTGAGCCAGGGCAACCTCTCGAGCGGCGGCTTCGTCTCGCGCAACGAGAACGTCGCGACGTACAGCCAGAGCACGAGCATCCTCGAGGTCGGCGGCGACATCGGCCTCTACAAGGACCTCGCGCTCTCGCTGCGCCTTCCCATCGTCCTGTCGGATTCGCGCGAGCTCGGCGATCTGGACGGCTCGAGCGCGAACCCGCAGCGCCTCCAGGACCCCGCCGGCGAGCAGCTGTTCACCGTGCCGTTCAAGAGCCCGAACCGCAGCGGCATCGATCAGATCGCCGTGGGCTTGAACTACGCGATCTTCAACCAGATGCGCGACGACACGAAGCCCACGTGGGTCATCGGCGCCGAGTCGCGCTTCGCGATCGGACCGCGCCTCCACGCGTGCAACGACAACGCGCCCGTCAAGTGCCCCGACCCCGCCAATCCCAGCGTGAGCCGCGATCCGGGCATCTCGCGCGGGATGACCACGCTCGTGGCGCACACCATCTTCGCGCGGCGCATGGGTTACGTCGAGCCGTACATCGGCTTCCGCGTGCAGGTCGATCTGCCGCAGTCGAACAGCGACTTCGGCGCGACGAGCGACGTGCGCGGAACGTTGCTCAGCCGCCCGCCGACCCTCGGCACGTTCACGATCGGCACCGAGGTCTTCCCGTACGAGAACCGCGAGACCTTCCAGCGCTTCGGCCTCGACTTCAAAGTGCGTGGCACCTACCACTCGCCGGGCCGCGAATACTCCGAGCTCTTCGACGCGCTGGGCTCGTCGCAGGCACACTCGCTCCGTGACCCCAACCCGGGCGCGTATCACGCCGCTGCCGACGGCAGCTTCTCGAGCGTCGCCGACCCCAACGCCGCGAAGGTCTTCTTCAGCGGCATCACCGATCAGCAAGCCTTCGGATCGTTCGGCGGCGCGGCGGCGGCCACGTGGCAGGCCGGCGAGTACGTGAAGTTCCATCTCGGCGTCGGCCTCACGTACTCGCAGAGCCATCTCGTCACCTCCGCCGACGCGTGCAATCCCGATCTCGGCACGACCGACGCGGGCGCGGCCGGTCCGTGTCGCGCCGGCGCGGCGAGCGCGGGCGGTGGGAGCGCTACCGGAATTCCGAACCCGAACCACCGGCCGGTGATCGACCTGCCCGGACGCCGCTTCTCGGTCGACGACACCGTGCTCGTCGACCTCTGGTTGAGCGGCGTCGTGATGTTCTGAACGTGGACACGCCTCTGCGGCTTCGACTTCCGCGTTGCGGGCGGCGCGTCGCGCTCGCCACGCGCGTCGCGCTCGGAGCGCTCGCGCTGGCATTCGCCGGCATGACGGCTCGGGATGCCTCTGCACAATCGACGCCGCCTTCGGGCGGCAACGGCAACGGCAGCGACGTCGCGCCGCCCGGCCCGCCGAGCACCGTCGAGAAGCCGATCGTCATGTGGCCCACGCTCACGCCCGCCGGCGACGAGCCTGCTCAGCCGACGCCGCACAAGCCCGCGGCATCGGACATCGCGCTGACCGCGCGCGCGCAGGAGCTCGACGCAACGCTGCGCGACGCGGTGCAAGACCTCGGCTTCACGCTCGACGTTGCCGATCAAGGACCGAGCGGCGGACGCGTGCGCGATCTCGATCTCATCGAACGCGCCGGCAAGTCGAACGCGCGCGGTGAGCCGCAGGATCCCGGAACGTGGGTGGTGAGCGCTCGGCTCGAGCCCGCGGGCGGCGACACGTTCCTGCTTCGCATCGTCGCGGTGCCCCCGAAGGGCAAGCAGCTGCGCGTGCGCGTCGAGAAGGTCTCCGCGACCGACGTGTCGGTGCGTGGCCTCGTGCTGCTCCGCGATCTCCTCTCGAACGCGAGCGCCGGCTCGAGTGAGACCGGACCACGCCCGCAAGAGTCGGCGAACACGGGCGTGATGAACACGCTGCGCTCCCCAGGGCGGGCCGTTCTCGCGGCAAATGCCGCCCTTTTCGGCGCTTTTACGGCGTACAGCGTCCAGCGCGCGAGCGGCTCCGAGGATCCTCGCCTCCTCTATCCATTGCTCACGCTCGGCACCGGCATCGGGCTCGGCGGCGCGCTCCTCGTCGCCGAGGAATGGGACGTCGGCACCGGTGACGCATGGACCCTCGCCGGCGCGGGATGGTGGGGAGCAGCAGCAGGCGTGGCCATCGCCAACGGTCGTCACGTGGCGCCGCTCACCGATCGTTACGCGTGGGGCGTCGGCGGCGGGCTCATCGGCCTATCGCTCGGGACCCTCGAGCTGACGCGCGGCAAAGCCGACGAAGGCGACGCCGTGCTCGTGAACTCCGGCGCCGCGCTCGGCCTCGGCTTCGGCGCGCTCGCCGAGTTCTTCTACGTCGGCGACATCGAGAATCGCACGCCGTACACCGGCGCGGGCTACGGCACGGCCATCGGGCTCGTCGCCGGCGGAACGCTCGCGACGTTCGTGCAGGTGTCGCCGTCGCGCGTCCTCCTCGTCGATCTCGGCGCGGGCCTCGGCGCCGCCGCCGGCGCTGCGGCGGGCAGCCCGCTCGTCTTCCAGAACGTCACGCCGGACAAGACGCGCGGCTTCATCGCCACCACCGCGGGCGGCATGCTCGCGGGAGGATCGATCGCGTGGCTCCTCACGCGCGAGCGCGCGGCGACCCCCGGAGCTCCCGCATCGCGTAACGAGCCGCACATCACGCCCTTCGGCGGAGTCGTCGGCAGCTCGGCGACGCGTGAGGGCGGCGTTCCTGCGTACGGCGCCGGCGTACGCGGCACGTGGTGACCGCTGCGCGCCCGTCGAGTCGCGCGCGCTACCTGGCGATCTTGTAGACCTGGCCGTTGTTTCCGACGTTGTAGACCGAGACGTAGATCCCGGTGGCGTCGACGGCGAGCCCGCTGGGTTGCACGAGCCCGGAGAGCAGCGTCACGGGATCGCCGCCGATCTTCGGAACACGGAGCAACGTCGATGCGTGCGTCTCGAACGCGTAGACGTTGGTGTCGTCGACCGCGAGCTGCGCGAGCGTGTCGTCGGGAGTCCCGAGATAGATGGTCACGACCGACGCCGCCGGCTGTCGTTTGCGCGAGACGATGATCTCCCTCGTCGCCGTCGCGTCGGTGGTGATCCAGTAGAGGAACGTGTCGTCGACGGCGATCTCGGTCGAGAGCGTCGGCACGCCGTCGTCCGGCCCGAGAGTGAAGAGCCCGGTGTCGGTGTCGGCGGGCGCGGCCTTCGCGTGCTGGACGAACTGCGTCGTGTCGGGATTCGCGCTGAGCCAGATGACGCTCGTGGGATCGAGCGTCATCGTCGTCGCTCCACCGTCGCCCGAGATGTCCGCCTGTGCGCCGCCGTCCTTCGCCATGCGCAGGATGCGCGCGTCGGTGCCCGTTCCCGTCTGTGAATACTGCAGCACGAAGAGCGACGTATCGTCGGCGCCGATGGCCCCCGCGGCGGTGGCCGAGGCGCCCGGCGCGAAGACGACGACGTTTGCGCTGGCGCCGCTGCCGTCCTTCGGCAAGCGCAGCACGTCGGTCCCGACGGCGGCGAAGACGAAGCCGTTCGGGTCGGTGTCGGCCGCGAGCGCGCTGGTGTTGGGCGGGACGGTGCCGAGGAGCTTCGCCGTTCCGCCCGTCGCCTTCGGCACGGAGAGGACCTTGCCGTCGGCGACCCAGTACACGTTGAGCGCGTCGAGCACGACGAAGCCCGGCTTCGTCAGGCCGGGGACCACCCAGAGCGGCATCGGGTTGGAGCCACCCTCGGCGCCGCCATCGCCCGTCGGGGCATCGCCGTCGATGACGGGAACGACGGAGCCGCCGTCGCCCTTCTGCAGATAGTCGAGC